>CAWUMW010000001.1:0-45722 GCA_963923415.1 uncultured Hyphomicrobiales bacterium
CTCATCACGACCGATGGATTTCTCTATCCCAACAAAGTTTTAGAAGCCGAAGGATTGATGGACCGCAAAGGCTTTCCGGAAAGTTATGACGGCGCCACATTGATGCGGTTCTTATCTGAGGTCAAAGCCGGCAAAGCACATGTCGAAGCACCGGTTTATTCGCATCTGGTTTATGATGTCATACCGCAAGAATTTATCTCCGTCGATCGACCCGATATTTTAATCGTTGAAGGGTTGAATGTGTTGCTGCCGGGCCGCAATCCAAAAGTTGGCCCGGGTGTTCCGGTCGTGTCTGATTTTTTTGATTTCTCGATTTATCTACATGCCGAAGAGGCTCAATTAGAGCGTTGGTATATTGAACGCTTCATGCGCTTACGCCAAACAGCCTTCCGTGATCCGCGCTCTTATTTTCGTAAATATGCAGAGCTTTCAGATGAGGCGGCAATTCAAACGGCCCAATCTATTTGGAACCGTATTAATCTACCTAACTTGCATGAAAATATTTTGCCGACCCGTGCGCGGGCAGGGTTGATCCTAACCAAAGGCACAAGCCACCGCATCGAACAAGTCGCTTTACGCAAACTCTAAAAACAACCGCTTGTTCTTTACGCCGCTGCAGATAAAGACATCACACAGATCAAACTGACTAGCTCAACCTGTTGAGAGTCTCATCCCAAAAGTCCATTGGCACGGGCCAGATCTTTCAAAGAATGATGGGGACGCGCCCCGACATGGCTGATAATTTCACTTGCCGCCAAAGCGCCTAATTTTGCACTGTTTAAAGAGCCTAATCCGCGCGCATAGCCAAACAAAAATCCAGCCGCAAACAAATCTCCTGCGCCTGTCGTATCAACAACCTCTTCAACTGCAACGGCGGGAGCTTTGATGACCTCGTTGTTTTCGACAATCAAGGCTCCTTGGTCTGAACATGTCACAACGCCTAATATATTTTCCTGCTTCAAAGCGGCTATCGCTGTATCAAGATCTGCAGTTTCGTAAAGCGCACGCAATTCATGCATATTGGCAAATAAAATATCAATAAAGCCGGTCTTGATCAGCGCTAAAAATTCATCCCGATAGCGATCAACGCAAAAACTATCGGAAAGCGTTAAAGCCGTTTTCCGACCCCGCGCATGCGCAAGATCCGCTGCATGGCGAAAGGCTAATTTGGCCTCCGGCGGATCCCATAAATAGCCTTCAAGATAGGTTACAAATGAGGCTTCAACCATAGCCGGATCGATATCAGCCCGGCTCAAGGTTTGGCAGCTGCCTAAATAAGTATTCATAGTGCGCTCGCCATCCGGCGTAATTAAAATCAAACATTGAGCGGTTGCTTGGCCTTGCTTGGCTTTCTCGGTTGTAAAGGTAACCCCTGCAGCGCGAATATCATGCGCAAAGGCTTTGCCATGCGCATCGTCTTTAACTTTACCAATAAAGGCTGATTGTCCTCCGAAAGAAGAAATCCCGACGATCGTATTGGCTGCGGATCCACCTGAGACCATGGTTGTCGGACCCATCGCTTGATAAAGCGTTTTTGCGCCTGCTTCATCAATCAGTTGCATCGAGCCTTTATGCAGACCATGCGCGATGAGAAAATCATCTTCACACCGGGCCAGAATATCAATGATCGCATTCCCGATTCCTAACGTATCATATTGATGCGTGCTCACGATCTCATTTCCTTTTCTTGATCAGGCCCAGTGATTCCTGTTGATCGGTGTTGTTTCATTCATCCTGCATCAGGTCAAGCTTAGGCTGCTGACCCGGTTCGGCCTTGAGCGCTTCATCCAAAAGATGCGTCATGCGACGAATGGTTGATGGGTCTAAGTCATGAATATGCAAAGACAACCGATTTGCAAATGCGGTGGCATCAGGGGACAAACCGCTGGTTTTAACAACCATTTTCGGATGCGATATATCGGCAAGCCGCATGAGCTCTTCGGCATCATCCCAAATCACATTGAAATAAGCGATGACCCGTTGCACAAACACCCAATTCGGACGCCCGCGCCGTCCATGTTCAAGCGCAGACAGATAGGTAGGCGTCACCCCGATATCGATGGCCATCTCTTTTAACAAAACACCTCTTTCAGCGCGCATCGATCTGAGCTTGGCACCAAAGGGGGTCATGACGTTATCCCTCAGCGCGCTTTTTACGAATCCGAACATAGAGTGCGCCCGATCCGCCTTGATGCGGAGCCGCTTGTTCAAACCCCATAACCACTGTTCTTAAATCCGGCATTTTCAGCCAGTCCGGAACAAGGCGGCGCAAAACACCCTTACTGTGTTTTTCATCATGCCATCCATCGGCTTCTGCCATCTTATGCGGAGAATTTCCTTTGCCTGTGACAACTAAAACCAACCGCGCAGAATTATGTTGGCATTGATGCAAGAATCGCCGCAACCGCTCATGCGCCTCATGCTGGCGTAATCCATGTAAATCAAGCACGGCATCAACCGTGTTTTGACCGCGACTAATCTTGCGGATTATGGGTCGCTCAATAGGTGCCAGTGGCAAGAGTCGGAAAGCGGGTTGGGGAGCTGGTTGGGGAGCTGACTTGGAGCCTTGTTGCGGAGCGTGTAGCGTGCCACGATCAACCGCAACCGTTCCTGTTTTCAGTCCAACAGGCTCCGCCGCAGAGGCCTCTAAATTGTGTGGGGCTGTCTCATGCTGATCACTGTTGAGTGATCCGCCCACGGAAAGTGGCTTAATAGA
Source organism: uncultured Hyphomicrobiales bacterium (assembly GCA_963923415.1). GTDB lineage: Bacteria > Pseudomonadota > Alphaproteobacteria > Rhizobiales > Beijerinckiaceae > CAIYZJ01. The sequence continues at coordinate 2,717 of CAWUMW010000001.1, forward strand.
TTTTGTGACATCGCGCCACAGGGCGATTTCACTATGCGTGAGGGGACGAGATCGACGGGCCATAACAACATGTCACGCGCGTTTGAGATCCTACTTGTTGTTCATACACCCGCAACTCCCCTCATGCTGCTGTTGCCGATTCCGTTGCAATCAAATGCCATGCCGGACTTGCGCTCATCGCTTTGCGTTCAAAGGTCCAAATATCGGTCACATCGACAATTTTATCCGCGGCCCCTTCCACAACCTGACCTGAGGCATTTTTAGTGACCGTGATCAATTTGGATGACAATTTAACCGTGATCTGGATCATCTGATCTTTCAGATGCGCATCAACTAGTCCCGCACTATCAATCGCCACAAAGGTTGTGGTCATGACGTCACCACGCTTTTCACGCTCGCTGATCGCAGCCTGAAATCCGTCATAAACCACCGGCGAAAGCAATTCTTTCAATCGGGTGCGATCCCCTTGTGCAAAGGCAATCACAATCATTTCATAGGCTGCTTTCGCGCCACTGAGAAAATCAACGGCATCAAATTCAGGATCCGCGGCAACAATCTGGTCAAGATCACGCGCCAAGGCAGACTGGGGTTCGGCAATTCCCTTCCAGCGATCTTTGGAGGTCACATCTGTCGTCGCAGGCATATCGGAATGGGCGTCGGATTCGGATTGCCCAAAGCTGCGGGGATCCTGAAAAGGCCGCGGCGGGGGCGTTGCCTCATCATCTTGGCCGGTCCGCATGCCCAACACCGAATAAAGACGCCAGCCGACAAAGGCAGCCATCACAAGAAAGACAAATGTACTAAAATCCAGCGAACTATTCATTGCACTCTCTGCCTATACTCTGAAAATTGTTTGTTGATCTGTATATAGGTTTAATTGTTTCAAATTGCCAAGTTCGGGACTTCCCTCACACAGCGCCATTTGGTCTGTCGATGACAAGACAGACCCCTGCCTGATCGCTGCAAATTGAAAACATCCATTAAATTCAGTGTGTTGGGGTTAACAACGGCCTTTCCTTGCCCTCAAAGCCTCAAAGATGAGACTTTACGACGTCCTGAAAACAAGAATTTTCCATTCAATATCAATTCCTTATTCTCAAGTCTGAACACCGATTTTCCATCTGTAAGAAATCCTTGTTCAAATGTCTATCACGTGATAGCCGATTGAATCATGGTATTTTGTATGTCGTAAACTTATCATCATTCAAAAACAGGAACATTTTAATCATGGCTGATACTCAATCGGGTCCGCGCATGAGCGAGGCTCCCTCTATTAGTGTTTTAACTCAATATATCAAAGACATGTCCTTTGAGAATCCGAATGCCCCGATGTCTCTTGCGCCCCAACAGCAAGCGCCCGGAATTGCGGTTAATGTCAATGTGAATGCCCGTGCACTGTCTGAAACGGATTATGAAGTTGAATTAATTTTGTTGTGTCATGCTGGCGACGCCCCGCATCTGTTGTTTCAAATGGAATTGACCTATTGCGGCATTTTCCGCTTACAAAATATCCCTGCCGATCAATCTGCCCCTGTGGTGATGATCGAATGCCCGCGCCTTTTGTTCCCGTTTGCGCGCCAAATTGTCGCTGATTCAGTCCGCAATGGTGGTTTCCCGCCGCTCTATGTGGATCCCATCGACTTTGCTAGCCTGTTCCATGAGCGTCAGCAGGAATTGGCCCAACAAGATCTCGCCAACAAGGCTCCGGCCGGTAAGGCTTAATGGCGGCCAAAAAAGATACAGGATCCAATCAAACAGGGACGCAAGCGCCCCTGTTTGCATCCCCGCTGCCGTCACACCCTCCCCCACCCCCTGCCGTTCAAGATTATGAATTGCCCGAGGGGGTTGTTTATTATCCCGGTTATTTTGATGAGTCCGCGCAATCTGATTTGGTTGCGCTTTTACGCCATCTTCTGACCGAAGCCCCACTGTTCACACCCCTCATGCCCAAAACGGGCCAACCTTTTTCGGTGCGCATGAGCAATTGTGGCCTGTTGGGTTGGGTGTCAGACCGCGCTGGTTATCGCTATCAAGCGCATCACCCCGTCACAGGTCAGGCCTGGCCAGCTCTACCAGCCCCATTGCTTGATTTATGGAAAGATGTATCGGGTTTCCAAGCCCCACCCGAAGCCTGTCTCATCAATTATTATGCTGATGGCAGCCGCATGGGTTTACATCAAGATCGAGATGAAGCGTGTTTTGATGCGCCAGTTGTGTCCGTTTCGCTCGGAGATACGGCCGTTTTTCGACTTGGTGGCTTAAAACGAAGCGATCCAACCCGCTCGCTTCGCCTCTCATCAGGCGATGTCTTCGTTTTCGGAGGTCCAGCGCGGCTCGCTTTTCACGGCATTGACCGCGTGCTGAAAGGCTCATCAAACCTGCTTAAAAAGGGTGGGCGGATCAATCTAACCCTCCGCCGTGTCACCCCGGTCTAACATGCGCGCTCAAGCCTAATTAGGATTTAGCGCCGCCTTTAGCGACACCCACCAGCGCGGGACGTAAAACCCGCTCGCCAATCACAAAACCCGATTGAACCACTTGGGTCACTGTTCCAGCGGCCACTGAGGGATCCTCAACTTCAAACATGGCCTGATGAACATTCGGATCAAACCGCTCTCCGGTTGGATCAATTTTGCGAATATGATGCCGCTCCAACGTTTTCAGCAGATCACGCTCGGTCAATTCGACACCTTCGAGCATCGGCTTGATAGTACCGTCAGCGGCCAACCGAACCTCTTCTGGACAACTATCGAGCGCACGCCGCAAATTATCGGTCACGGTCAACATGTCACGGGCAAAATTGGCAACCGCATAGGTCCGCGCATCGGCAATTTCTTTTTCGGTCCGGCGGCGTAAATTCTCCATATCCGCCAATGTCCGCAGGAGCTTATCCTTTAAAGACTGGTTTTCTTCATGAAGGGCTGCGATCGGATCCGCCCGATCCGGCTCAACAGGCGTTGGGGCGACAGTGTCCTCAGCCGCCGGCGATGAAGGATTGTTAGCTGCAGGATGTTCGGCCGTGCTCATGGTCTTCCACACTCTTCGTTCATTTCAAGATCGTTGTTAGATGGCGATATCAGGTCTTTAACCGCAAAATTCAAGATGGCAATCCGGTTAATTTGCAGTTTCGGCCAGGCTTTTTATCTCCTGCCCGCTTTCCAGCACGCTCATGAGGGTTTTTTCAATGGTCTGAATGCGGCCAGAATGCACGACTTTGGAGCCGGTCAGATCGGTTACATAAAAGACGTCGACCACCTTTTCACCAAAGGTGGCAATATGGGCCGAGGTGATATTCAAATTGAGTTTTCCTAAAGCGGTGGTCAATTCATATAGCAAACCGGGCCGGTCGAGCCCCGAAACCTCGACAACCGTTGTCCGGCTCGACAGGGCATTATCGATGACAACTTCAGAGAGCACCTGAAATGCCTTATGATTTGAGCGCCGTTTATGATGGGACGCCACCACTTCAGAAATTCGAATATCGCCTTTCAAGGCTTGCTCAATACTGCGCGCAACCCGGGCTGCGCGACGCAGTTCGTCTTCATCATTTTCAAAAGCCCGCGATACAGAAATACTATCCAGCGCCATTCCATCTGTGGTTGTAAAAATTTGCGCATCGACAATATTGGCCCCCGCCGCCGCACAGGCCCCTGTAATAATCGCCAGCAAGCGCGGATGGTCAGGAGCGGTCACGGTCAGTTCGGTAATGCCACGAAATTTATCGGTTGCGACTTCAGTGGCCATAGAATGCATATCGCGCTCTGCTGCCAATAAAAAGCGCGCATGACGGGTGCGATGTTCTTGATCCACTTTCAGCCAGTAAGCTGGAAAATGACGTCCAATATAGGCATCAATTTCTGGGTCAGACCAACCAGGTAAACTTTGTCGGGTCATTTCCTGCGCATATTTAACCCGTTGCGCCCGATCAATGGTTGAATGTCCCCCAGCCAGAATAATTTCTGTTTCCCAAAATAAGGTTCTGAGCAATTGTCCTTTCCAGCCATTCCAAACGCCTGGTCCAACCGCCATAATATCGCATACGGTTAACACAAGAAGCATCTTCAACCGTTCAAGCGTTTGCACGACAGCGGCAAAACTTTCAATCGTTCGAGGATCCGATAAATCCCGGCTTTGCGCGATGGTTGACATATCCAGATGATGTTCAATCAGCCAAGCAACCGATTCTGTTTCATTATCATTTAGACCTAAGCGTGGGCATAAAACACGCGCGACCCTTTCTCCGGCAATTGAATGATCTTCAGGTCGCCCCTTGGCAATATCATGTAAGAAAATGGCAACTGCTAAAACTTTACGATTGCGAATAGAGGGTAAGATTTCATGCGCAACGGGCAAATCATCTTTTAGCAATCCTTGATCCAAAGTTGCTAATATACCCATGGAGCGCAGTAAATGTTCATCAACCGTATAGTGATGATACATATTAAATTGCATCATCGCGACAATGCGCCCAAATTGGGGAATGAACCGACCTAATAATCCGGTTTCATTCATACGTCGCAAAAGCGTTTCAGGTGATTTTTTTGAATTGAGAATTTCAACAAATAACCGATTGGCTTCTTCATTTTTACGCAAATCAGACGTAACCAGTCGCAAAGACTGGGTCACCAACCGTGTAGCATCTGGGTGGATGAAGCGATCAAGCTGATCCGCAAACCAAAACAAACGCAATAAATTAACAGGGTCTTTGGCAAAAATTTCAGGCTTTGCGACACTGATCCGATCACCGATTAAAACAAAATCACGCGTATCCGGAATTGCAGCGTGATGCCGTTTCAGACTTTCAAGCATGCGTTGCAAGATAGGACGTTTTTGCGTATGACGCGTTTGCAAAGCCGAACACACAATCGCTGTTAAATCACCGACATCTTTGGCAACCAAAAAATAACGCTTCATAAAGCGCTCAACGGAGGATAAACCCCCATGGCTTTTATAACCCATGCGTTCAGCAATATTACGCTGCATGTCAAAGGATAAACGCTCTTCCGCACGACCGGTGGTAAAATGCATGTGGCAACGTACGCGCCACAAAAAATCCTCGCACCGTTCAAATAAACGCAGCTCATCCTCATCAAACAAGCCCGCTTGAACGAGTTCTGACGGGAGTTTCACACGATACGCATATTTCGAAATCCAAAACAGCGTATTGAGATCACGCAAGCCCCCTTTGCCATCTTTCACATTGGGCTCAACCAAATAGCGGGATGTGCCAGCGCGTGTGACACGCTGTTCACGCTCCGCCAATTTGGCTTCAACAAATTCTGCAGCACTGCCAATGACGATGTCTTTATCAAAACGCGTTTCAAAAGTTTCATAGAGGGGTTTTTGCCCTGTCAAAAACCGTGCTTCTAACAAAGCCGTACGGATTGTCATATCCGCTCGTGCTTCTCTTACACATTCTTCAACAGTCCGCGTGGAATGACCCACCTTCAATTTCAAATCCCAAAGCGTATATAAAATAATTTCAATAACGCTTTCTGACCACGGCGTTGTTTTGTAGGGCAGCAAAAACAACAGATCAATATCTGAACCAGGTGCCAATGTGCCTCGTCCATAACCCCCTACAGCCGCAACAGACAAATATTCAGCCGTGGAAGGATTGTCTGCAGGATAAAAAAACTGCGTTGCAACCGCATATAAGGATTCAATAATTGCATCCATCACATGCGATAAATAATTGGCGCAGCTCAACCCACTTTTTGTTGTCAGAAGAACCTGTTCAGCATGAAGCCGTTCTTGAACCAATCGCTCATTGAGCGCCACGACGATGGCTTTGCGCGCCTCATGGGACGAGGCATGCGCTTGCGCAATCGCCATCACGTCGCGTTTTAAAGCAGCAGCATCAAACAAAATTGAAGATGTTTTATCGGCTGTTTTCGGGTCGGGGTTCACTGCTGTAGGAATCGCGTGCTCCATCAAAGTGGTTTGGACATGACAACAATTTTAATGCGACTGGGCAGCTTTGGCTTGCTTACGTCGCGCATGCAAAATAAATTCTGTATAGCCATTAGGTTGTTTGACACCTTCAAAAATCAAATCTGCTGCAGCCTGAAACGCAAAGCCATCACAGGCCGGGGCCATCGGTTGATAATGCGGATCTTCTTGATTTTGACGATCGACGACCACAGCCATTCTGCGCAAGCTTTCCATCACTTGCGTTTTGGTAATAACGCCATGTAACAGCCAATTCGCTAGATGCTGGCTTGAAATACGCAAAGTTGCCCGATCTTCCATCAATCCAATATCATGGATATCCGGCACTTTCGAACAGCCCACGCCTTGATCAATCCAACGTACAACATAACCTAAAATGCTCTGAACGTTGTTATCAACTTCTTGTTGCACCTCATGCGGAGCCCAATTGGATTGCGCTAGCGGGAGCACCAAAATATCTTGGATTTGACTTTTATTTGTTCCGCCAATCTCCTTTTGCCGTTGATGCACATCTACTTGATGATAATGCATCGCATGCAATGTCGCAGCTGTGGGTGAGGGAACCCAAGCCGTATTGGCCCCCGCGCGAGGATGGTTAATTTTTTGCTCGATCATATCGGCCATTCGATCGGGTGCTGCCCACATGCCTTTGCCGATTTGCGCTTTACCGGGCAAGCCACATGCAAGGCCGGTTAAAACATTGGACGCCTCATAGGCGCCTAACCACATAGCAGAACGCATGTCACTTTTCCGCACAACCGGACCCGCTGTCATAATCGAATGAATCTCATCCCCCGTGCGATCTAAAAACCCCGTATTGATAAAAACAACACGATGCTTAGCAGCCAGAATACAGGCTTTCAGATTCACACTGGTGCGGCGCTCCTCATCCATAATGCCCATTTTCAGCGTGTGAGGTTTTAGCCCTGCCATGACCTCTACCCGCGCAAATAATTGATCAGCCCATGCGACTTCTTCAGGGCCATGCATTTTAGGTTTCACAATATAAATGGAATCAGTGCGGCTGTTTTTAAACACCACATCGGATGCTTGATTATATTTTGCAATCAACACACTGATCACGGCATCAAGAATGGTTTCAGCACAAGCATGGCCATTTTTATCACATACAATATCCGTCATCATATGATGACCGACATTACGCACAAGCATCAAGCTGCGCCCATTTAACGTCGATGACTGCCCTGTGGGATTTGTTATTACCTTGTCTTGATTTAAATGACGTTGCAGATTTTGACCATTTTTTTCAAACTGCGCTGTTAAAGTGCCTTTCATCAGGCCAAGCCAGTTTTTATAAATTTCAATTTTATCCTCTGCATCAACTGCGGCCACACTGTCTTCCATATCCATGATGGTTGTGATGGCTGATTCAAGATAAATATCCGCAATGCCTGCCGGATCTGTTTGTCCAATCTTATGCGCTGGATCGATGATCAATTCTAAATGCAAACGATTATTTTTAAAAACCAAGGCTTCTAGTTTTTCAACTGAGCCGCGATAACCCACCCATTTTTCTTGACCTTGCAACTGCGTGCGCGATCCATCCTGCAACAGAATGTGCAACTGTCCGGCCTCTATTTTATAGGATTTGACATCAGCATGTGATCCTTGTTGCAACGGAATTGCGTGGTCTAAAAATTGTTTGGCTTTTGCAATAACGGCCTGTGCCCGTTTCATATTGAAGGCTTTGCCTCTGGCTAATTCGCCCTGTTCGGCAATCGCATCAGTTCCATAAAGGGCGTCATATAAACTCCCCCACCGTGCATTTGCCGCATTCAAAGCATAGCGTGCATTCGACATCGGAACAACCAATTGCGGTCCGGCAATCATGGCGATTTCATCATCCACATGATCTGTTGTGATGTGAGCATTCGCTGGTTCTTCAACCAGATATCCTATGTCTTTGAGAAAGGCTTGATAGCGCGCTTGATCTTGAACTGGGCCTGGATGTTTTTGGTGCCATTCATCGAGTGCCTTTTGCAACTGATCACGCTTTGCCAACAGGCTTTCATTTTGTGGCCCTAAATCGTGAATGATTGCACTCAACTCCGTCCAGAATTTTTCAGCCTTGATATTTAATCCTGGCAAAATATCTTGTTCAATAAAATCACATAGCTTTTGATCAACCGTCAGATCAGACCGTGTAAGACGCGACATCTTCTTCATCCATCATTTTATTGTGTTTATTTATGCTTTATTAAAAACACAGGCTTCTTAACTTAAGGGAAGCGATCCATGTTTTTTAAATCCTGGGCGCGCTAATATACCCTCATACCAATGTTTGAGATGGGGGAGGTCGGGTCGGTTTTCAATGGGCATTAAAAACCAACGATGAGCAATTAGAGCCATCGGAATATCGCCGAAGCTAAATGTTTCACCACCCAAATAGGCTTGAGTACCTAAAACCTTATCCACCAAACCATAGGCCTTTGCACAGGCCGCAATCCCTGCTTCAATATCGGCATGATTGCGCTGATCAACTGGTGTGCGCACCAATCCCCAAAACACGGGTTTCATAGCAGGCCATGCAACCGTATGAACCCAATCTAACCATTTATCAGCCTGCGCGATGGCGATCTCTGTCGCAGGTGTCATGAGATGAGAGGGATCATAACGGCGAATTAAATAACGCATGATGACATGCGATTCCCACAAGGTCTCATCACCATCAATTAATGTGGGCACCAAGCCATTGGGATTCATGGCCAGATAGGCATCGGTTTGAACCTGCCCAAACTGCATCCCGGCATCAATTCTCGTATAGGCCAAACCGAGCTCATCGCAACAGCACAAGACTTTTTGAACATTGATGGAATTGACCCGGCCCCAAATTGTTAACATCAGACCTCTCCTTTGAGGAATCGCGTGTTTCTTACTGTGTTTACATTAACCGACCCAAAACAGCCAATTCAGGCGCATGAGCCTCTTCCCGTAACATTGTTTCATTCCCTTCGACAACCTGCCGTAAATGCGCCATCGCTTGCGCATAGCTTTTGAGCAGTTGATCCGATTGGTTTTTTAAATAAGCAAGACGCTGGTGTGGCGATGCATAGGGTAATCCAGACTGTGTTTGTGTCGGATCCTTTGCAGTTTGTTGCAAAACCACCATTTCCTTATGCAATATTTCCAGCTGGTTTTGCAACGTGCCAATTTCTCCCGATAGAGAAACGAGCGATTGGACCAGTTCAGATTTTTCTAATTTTGCCACTCATTCTTCTTTCATCTCAAAATCCAGCCTTTACGATTTTGATCATCACATTTTTCTAACTCTTTAGCTGTGTCTGTTTTGGCCCTTCACGAAGCCAGCGTGAAAATCTGATGGCTATGTGATCAATGTGTAAAAAATAGCGTGCCCCTATCAGGGTTAAGCACAGTGTTACCCCTGCAGCAAAGAGACAGGCCAATATTGGTGTGCCGGGCAGTAATTGATTGAAGCCTATGGCGGCACTACTTCCCAAGCCACATAAGATTGGCCAATGCACCAGATAGATAGGAAACGAATGTGTTCCCAACCATTGCAAGATTTTCCCTTTCAGGATCGCTTGTGCAGACTGGCTAATCAGCAAGCCATAAAACAATACAATAGATCCAACCATTTTCTGGGTATGGCCCGAACAATCCAATGAAAAGGGCAAATCTGCACTACAGACTGATTCAAATAATGCAAATGTTTTAACTTCACCCATCACGCATAAAATACCGCCTGCAATGATATAAATAAAGGCACCGCTAGGCTTATCAACTTTCCACTCATCGCGATGCGCTAACGCCAAGAGATGGCCAATGATAAATAAAATATAATAACTTCTGATCACAAGGATGCAAAACACAAGCAGGCACAGCCCATATAAAAACGAATGTCTTTTGTGGAGCGTCACCAACATCAATACAAGAATAGAGCCATGCAATTCAACACTCAGGGTCCACAAGGGTGCCACATAAGCGGTTGCGATGGAATCAAGGTAGCGATCCGTAATCAACGCATTGGTTTCTGCATAACCTAACATCACCGAATTGATCATGCTGTCTTTTATAAAAGCGTGCCAATTCAAATCAGGCTGCCACCAATCTTTTAGAAAGACGGATCCTGAAAGGGCTGCAGCCTGAGATGTCAGGGCTGCACCACCCAAGGCCCAATAGATCACCAAGGATAAAAAGCACGCAGAAAATGCCGGAACAATCAAGCGCCCCCAACGCGCAATCAATTGCTTATGGGGCGGCACATCTTTATTGAAGCTAGGCGTCAGAACATAACCGGATAGTAAGAAAAAGATAAAGACGCCGGTATAGCCATCATAAATTAAATAAAGAGGCGAGCCATGCACCAATCCACCGATTGTAAAATCCGTAATCTTCTCTGTGGCGAGAGCTGGAAAAAAGGCTTCGGCTATATGCAACAGCAAAACCTGCAAACACGCCAACCCTCTAATAATATCAAGATAATGTGAGCGCGTCATTGGACCTCACCGCTTCAATCGTGACATTTTTTCTCGGCGGCGCTCTACCGAGGATGGTATCCGTAAGCTCTCCCGATATTTGGCAACTGTGCGGCGTGCAATATCAATTCCTTCTGCACGCAACTTCTGGACTAACACATCATCAGACAAAACTTTTTCGGCTGGTTCATCATCAATCAATTGCTTGATGCGATGCCGCACCGCTTCTGCGGAATGGGCTTCTCCCTCATCGGTTCCAGATATAGAGGCTGTGAAGAAATATTTCATTTCAAACAAGCCACGCGGTGTATGCATAAATTTATTCGATGTTACGCGCGACACTGTTGATTCATGCATAGCTATCGCATCGGCAACCATTTTCAAATTTAACGGACGCAGATGCGCAACCCCGTGATTAAGAAAAGCATCTTGCCGCCGCACGATTTCACTCGCCACTTTCAATATTGTCTTGGCCCGCTGTTCAAGACTGCGCGTTAGCCATGTGGCATTTTGCAAGCATTCGGCGACATAAGATTTTTCATTATCATTTCTGCTTGATGCAGATACACGCATTGCATAGGTCTGGTTGACTAAAACTTTTGGCAAAATATCATTATTCAGTTCAACCATCCAGGTATTGTCAGGTGCACGCCGCACCAGCACATCAGGCGCAACCGCTTGCATCGGTTGACCACCAAATTTCAATCCGGGCTTAGGATCGAGCCGACGAATTTCCTCGACCATTTCGGCCATGTCATCTTCATCAACTGCGCATAATTTACGCAAAGTGGCAAAATCGCGTCGTGCTAACAAAGCCAGATTATCAAGCAAAATAGCCATGGCTGGGTCAAAGCGACCGCGCTCGATCAATTGAAGCTTTAAACATTCGGCAAGATTACGCGCACCCACACCCGTCGGATCACAGGCTTGAACTTTGGCTAAAACCTTTTCAACATGCTCAACAGGAACCGAGAGCCGTTCTGCCAAATCACTGACCGGTTCGGTCAAATAGCCCGCATCATCTAAGCCATCAATGAGGCTAAAGCCGATCATCCGATCCACGGGATCTTCAACAGCGACACGAAACTGTTGTTCGATATGATCTTGCAAAGACAGGTTATCAGCGACAAAGGCTTCTAAATCCGCTTCGTCTGAATCATAATTGCTGCTGCCCATTCCGGTCCAGCTTGCCGCCGACAGACCGGAAATTGTTTCTTGAGGCATGACGGTCTGATCAGAGGCTGAATCCTGATAGACATTGTCCAGCGTTGTATCGAGGCGACTTTCAATCGCACTGCCATCCATCGGCAGTGAATCAGAAAACCAGTCCTCTGCTTCCCCGCTTGCATCCGCACTGCCCGAGTCTTGATTTTGATGGGCCGCATTATCGGGACCGTCATCCTCAACAACCCGCTCCAACAGCGGATTGCTTTCAAGCTCTTGTTCGATGTATTGGGCCAGATCGAGGGTCGGAAGTTGCAAAAGTTTGATCGCCTGCAACAGTTGCGGCGTCATAACCAGGTTTTGTCCCTGGCGTATTTCTAACCTTTGCCCAAACTTCATCAACAACCCAATACGAACAGCAAGCCTGTGCAACCCTTATCACACGTCTCATAAACTGCGCTAGGGGATAAGGCATGTTTTTTGCTTGTCTGGCTATGATATTGAAATATGCATCATTTTTGATGATATCAGCGGCACGTACCAGCACTTTGGCCTTTAAAGCCGGAAATCTTCACCTAAATAAAGCCGCCGGACATCTTGATTGTTAATAATATCATCTGGCTGTCCTTCCATCAGAACGCGCCCCGAATGGATGATATAGGCCCGATCAATCAAACCCAATGTTTCGCGAACATTATGATCAGTGATCAACACGCCAATTCCGCGCTTGGTCAAATGCCGAACCAAATCCTGAATGTCTCCCACCGCAATCGGATCGATCCCGGCAAAGGGTTCGTCGAGCAGCATGAAAGAAGGGCGACCCGCTAAAGAGCGCGCAATTTCACACCGTCGCCGCTCGCCCCCTGATAAGGCAATCGATGGCGCTTTGCGCAGGCGCTTAATGTCAAATTCATCGAGCAACGCATCAAGTTCGGCTTCGCGCTTATCGCGATTTTTTTCCGTCACTTCCAAAGCGGCGCGAATATTATCCTCAACCGACAGACCACGAAAAATCGACGCTTCTTGTGGCAGATAGCCAATCCCCAATCGCGCGCGCCGATACATCGGCAGTGCTGTAATATCAAAAGAATCAAGCTCAATCCGGCCTTTATCTGCCAAGACCAAACCCGTGATCATATAAAAGATGGTGGTTTTTCCTGCCCCGTTCGGACCCAACAAGCCAACGGCTTCACCCGCAGAAACCATAAGACCCGCATCTTGCACCACGGTGCGTCCACGATAACTTTTTTCAAGCCCTGTCACCACAAGCCGACCCACATCCGATCCAGACTCGGGGGCAACAGAAAGGGGCATGGATTCAGTCATCGGTGAAAGGTCTTATCTCTAATCAAGGCTTAGGTGCTGGCTTTGCGGCAGGAGACGAGGGTTTGGAAGACCCTTTGTCGTCATTCGAATTGGGGATCAAAAGACTCTTCACCCGACCCGAATTCGGAGCAGCTTCAACCACCGCAACCCCAGTCGTGAGATCATAAACCAGTTTCTCACCCTTGGTCACATTCCCATTTTGGGTCAATGCGACATTCCCTGTTAAAATCATCCGATTGGTTTCTTTGTCGTAAACTCCTTGATTGCCGACAGCAATCTGGTCTTTGGAGACAATCGTGGTGCCCTCATAGGTTTCTAACCGCTTCAAACTATTGCCATTGCCCAAAGCCGGTGCCGCAGCAGCCTGACCACTCGTCTCGGTTTGGCTCTCATTGGCATAAAAAACAATCATTTTGCCGGCTTTCATGGTGCTTTCGCCCTGAACCACAACAACATTGCCAGAATAAACGGCCCGCTTTTCCTTATCAAAAACCTCAAGATGATCTGCCTCGACAGAGATCGGTTCTTTCGATCCGGATCCGAAAGTCCCTTTTCCGCCCGGCGCACGCGCTGCCAAAGGCGTTTGTGCCCAAGCCGACAGGCTCGCCATCACCAAAATTGCGCCCACCAGCCCTGTGACTGAACCGTTTTTCATTGTTTTTGCTCGCCTTTACTCTCTGCAACCGATCCATCCGACTGCAAAAGCGTTTTAACCCGTCCGCTGAAAACGATTTTCCGACCGCTATCAATCACTTCCATCTTATCGGCGTCAATCGTTCCACCTATCATTTTCACACGAACTGCTTGATCTGTGAACACATTCCCTGCCTTAAAATCAACTTTTGCAGATTGCATGTGCACATCATAATTATCTGATTTGATATGTAAGGGCTTATCAACGACCATTTTTTCGGCTTGCGAGTCATATAAACCCCGAATGGCTTCAATCACCGCTGTTTTACGATCTGCCAATCCCACTTTGGCTTTCATATCCGATAGATCCAGCATCGTCGGTTGTTTGAGATCTTGCAGGGCTTTCTGAGCATTGACCTCATAGGGGCGCATATCTTGCTTGAAACCGCGTAAATGCGGTTGCTCCATGGTAATTTGCGAACCCGTTAAATTAAAAGAAGCAACGGCCAAACCTGTCGAAAGGCTGCGGAACGGATCCAAGATTGCAATCGTTACAATAGAAACAAGCGCAACAATCGCCCCAAACGGAATGATAAACCGTAAAAATTTAACTATCCGCGAATGCCGCCGGGCCGCAGCATAACGCTGCGCCAATTCATGACGCGAAATCACCGCCATGGTTTGCGACGGGGCCATTCTCATCCGGCATAACCTTGTGACGTTTTACCCATTTGGATTCAACTATGCGAAAAAATATCAATATCGGGCCAGCCAACGAGATCAAGATGGGCACGCATGGGTAAAAAGTCAAAGCAAGCCTGAGCCACCGCTTGACGATCCTCGCGCGCTAATAAGTTTTCCAACTTGCTCCGCAGCGCATGCAGATGCAACACATCCGATGCGGCATAAGCGATTTGTGCATCACTGAGCTTCTCTGCACCCCAATCAGACGATTGTTGTTGTTTCGAGAGATCGACCCCCAACAATTCCCGACAGAGATCTTTCAATCCATGCCGATCGGTCGATGTACGGGCCAAGCGTGAAGCAATTTTGGTGCAATAGACTGGAGCGGTGACCACGCCAAATGCCTTTTCCAAAATCGCAATATCAAACCGTCCGAAATGAAACAGTTTCAATACTGCCGGATTGGTCAACAAAGCCTGCAAACGCGGCGCTTGGGTTTGACCCCGTTTGATTTGCACCAAATCAGCGCTGCCATCCCCGCGCGACAATTGCACTAAGCACAAACGGTCCCGTTGAAGATTTAATCCCAATGTTTCCGTATCAATGGCAATCACATGCCCCGCATCATATCCCTCGGGAAGATCGCCTTCATAAAGCGTATAGGTCATAAAATACTCGTTTGTTCCGGCCTTCAGGCGAACGACCCCATGGGACAAGCTCAAGCGAGGCGATACCCGTAACTCTTATGCCTTATCCCTTGCGCCTTGCCCCTTGCGCTTTGCCTTGCCCGATTTCATGCCACAGAACGTCCCCCTGTCACAAGGGCTTTTAAAAAAACTTATCAATATCAATGGTTTATTGATAGCTCTCCCCAGCCCAACCTCGGTGGAAGCCGATCAATCGCACACGCCTGCAAAAAAGGAGGGAGAACAAAAGCGGGGCGCGGGGCCAAATGTGTTGAAAACATTTGGTGCCCAGGAGAGGACTCGAACCTCCACGGCTTGCACCACTGGTACCTGAAACCAGCGCGTCTACCAATTCCGCCACCTGGGCCCGGAGGGTTGTCTATCGAGGCAGAGCACCCCTGTCAATCAGCAGATAACCCGCCCGCCCATTAAGTCGGCCCCTCGCGTTATTGCTGTGCATTAAAAAGGGCCCGAAAGAGCCGTGGACAGCAATTCTCGCATTTCTTTTTTCCATTCAATCGGCTGAAAAAAGAAGAAGGTATGATCTCCAACCAGCCTAAAACACTATACAGACGCCGGGCTATTGATTATGACCCATAGATGAGGGCCAAATTTGGCTTCATAGTCCTCCGACGACCTCGCTCAGACGAGATCGAAGTGCAGGAAATCAGTAGCAAGGAGACGGTTATGGGCGCTTTGGCCGGTCAATTGGTCACTGTTTTTGGGGGATCAGGCTTTGTGGGTCGCCATGTTGTGCGGGCACTCGCAAAACGCGGATATCGGGTCAGAGTAGCCGTTCGGCGTCCTGATCTCGCTTATTTCTTGCAACCTTTAGGGGGCGTTGGGCAAATCCATGCCGTTCAAGCCAATTTGCGCCATGCCGCCTCAGTCGAGCAAGCGATGCGCGGATCGGATGCTGTCATTAATTTGGTTGGGATTTTATCGGAAAGCGGTAAACAGCGCTTTTCTACCATTCAAGCAGAGGGGGCGGCCCTTGTTGCCCGGACGGCGCGCGATTTGGGAATTTCCCGTTTCGTCCATCTCTCCGCTCTGGGCGCCGATCTCGAATCGGCAAGCGCCTATGCCCGTTCGAAAGCGGAAGGCGAACGCGCCGTGCGCACCGCCATCAAAGACGCCGTGATTATCCGTCCTTCCATTATTTTTGGACCAGAAGACGGGTTTTTCAATCGATTCGCTGAATTAGCCACGATTTTGCCCGTTTTGCCACTAATCGGCGGCGGGACAACATTATTCCAACCCGTTTATGTCGGCGATGTGGCCGAAGTCGTAGCCCGCGCAGTGGACCAATCGATCAAAACCGGGACGATTTATGAACTTGGTGGTCCTGAAACAAAAAGTTTTGAAGATCTGCTGCATTTTATCATGCAGACCATTGATCATCATCCCATGCTGGTCCCTTTACCGTTTAAAATTGCACGGTTCCAAGCCGGACTGATGGAATTTGCCAAATATGCCAGCTTCGGCTTGCTGCCTGAAGAATTTCTGATGACACGCGATCAGGTCACCTTGCTTGAGCATGATAATATCGTGTCTGAAAAAGCTCACATTGAAGGACGCACGCTGCAAAGTCTCGGAATGACGCCTGAAAGTATTGAGGCCATTGTCCCGACTTATTTATGGCGGTTCCTCAAAGGCGGCCAGTTTGCATCTGGACGGTATGCCTGAGGCAATAGCCCACAGGCCAACCACGCCTTTTTAGTCAATCATGCTCTAGACTAAGCTGCTGTGCGACGCGCATCGCGCAGCAGTAAGGCCTTATGCACATGCACCATTAAAATGGTCGCAAAAAGCGGCGTAAATAAATTTAACAGCGGAATCGATACAAAAAAAGCCAATAGCCCGCCGCACAACAAAAGAGTTAATCGATAGCGGCGTCCCAATGTGGTCACATGATCCGCATCTGCAAACCGACCCGCCGCTAAAGCAAAATATTCTCGGCCCATCAAAAGCGCATTGGCGATAAAAAAGACAATCATATTCACGCCCGGTAATAAAAACACCATCAGCGCGAGCAAATTGACCCCTAAGGTCAGAATGGCAAATCGAAGCCCTTCTGCCAAAGCGCGTTTCAAGGGCACCGCTTGGCCCAGTGGATCGTCTGGATAGTCCAGTTTTTCAACCGTTTCGGCAATTTCATCGAGGAAAAAACTAGACACCAACATCGAAACTGTCGGGATAAAATAGGCCAACCCAATAAAGAGCCCGGCACTGGCTAACAAACTAGCCAAGTGGCCTAAAAATCCATGCTCAACAGCCAGACTCTGTTGCTCCAGCCACATATTGAGACCTTTGGTCAGTAGGCCCCACATCACAGCCAACAGAACAAATGTTAAGCCCAGACTGCGCCACAGCAGAGACCGAAAATGCGATGAAAAAGTCTGCCCCAACGCTGTGATGGCCGCATGAAACAGCATCTCTCTCTTTCCTCTCACAACCCATCAAAAATAAACACGCTTCGCATCGAAGCCGCACCTTTTAAAAGAAGCGTCTATACGTCACCCGTTGAGTTTACCCTTGAGCCAATCGGGCTTCTTCAAGAATCATGGCAGCACCTTTTTCGGCAATCATCATCGTGGGGGCTGCTGTATTGCCCGACGTGATGAATGGCATCACCGATGCATCGATCACGCGCAAACCGCTTAAGCCGCGCACGCGCAAACGTTCATCAACAACCGCCATCCCATCATGATCGGCACCCATCTTGGCGGTGCCCACCGGATGGAAAATCGTTGAGGCCACAGCCCCCGCTCCGATTGCCAAATCTTCATCGCTCACCAAATGGGCGCCAGGCCGATATTCTTGCGGTTGAAAAGGCGCTAATGCAGGTTGGCTGACCACATGACGAATAACCCGCAAAGCATCGGCTGCAATTTTTCGATCCGCTTCCGCAGATAAATAATGGGGCGCGATCCGCGGAGGGCGTTTCGGATCGGGGCTTTCCAGCATGACCTGCCCACGACTTTCAGGTCTTAAATTACACACGCTGGCGGTAAAGGCTCCAAAACTATGTAAAGGATCACCAAACTTATCCAAAGACAAAGGCTGAATGTGAAATTGAAGATTGGGGCGCGCTTGATCGGGTGATGACCGGGTAAAGGCACCCAATTGCGATGGCGCCATTGTCAAAGGGCCACGCCGAAATAACAGATATTCCAAGCCCATCATGGCGCGATTCAGCAAAGATTTATATTCAGTATTCAGTGTTTTAACCCCGGATACTTTATAAATAGGCCTGATTTGCAAATGATCTTGCAAATTCGCGCCCACCCCGGGCAGATCCGCAATCACCGGAATACCGTTTTTGCGTAACTCATCCGCTGGCCCCAGACCGGACAATTGCAAGAGATGGGGGGAATTAATAGCCCCTGCGCTCAAGATCACCTCATGTCCCGCCCGGATCTCCTGCACCGGACCATTTTTATACCGGGCCACAACAGCCGAGGCCCGTCCGTGTTCGATCAGAATTTTTTCAACCGTCACATCGGTTTGGACAACCAAATTGGGGCGATTGAGGATAGGCTTGATAAAGCCCCGCGCTGCGCTGTAACGCCGCCCATTTTTCTGATTAACATGGAAATAACCACAGCCGTGATTATCGCCGCGATTAAAGTCATCGGTGCGGGGAATACCGGCCTGTTCCGCTGCCTCGATAAAACGGTCCAATAAATCCCATGTCACACGCGGTGGCTCAATCCGCCATTCACCACCGGCACCATGCATCTCTCCGTCGGGCCTAAAATGATCTTCATGCTTCTTAAAATAGGGCAAAATCTCATCCCAGCCCCATCCATTTAGTCCCAAAGAGCGCCAGCGATCATAATCTTCCTTCTGGCCGCGCATATAAATCATAGCATTGATCGCCGAACAGCCACCTAAAACCCGGCCCCGTGGATAAGCGATCGTGCGCCCGCCTAAGCCTGTTTCGGAGGCCGTTTTAAACATCCAATCTGCGCGCGGATTACCAATGGCAAATAAATAACCCACCGGAATATGAAACCAGATCCAATGATCATTGCCGCCCGCTTCAAGCAGCAAGACACGATTTCGTGGATCGGCGGACAGACGATTGGCCAGCACACATCCCGCCGATCCGGCCCCGATAATGATATAATCAAAGTGATCGCCTTCAAAAATGGGCTGTTCGGTCATGTGGTTTCCGGTTCCTGTCATGGTGCATCGCAAGCTCGGCAATCCAAAATGCTTTTAATGGTATTAAACCCAAAATAGATAAACAAAGCACGCCTTAATCCACGCCACTCTCGTCTTTCTTCGCTCTGTTTTCCACGTAGCCCCTCTTTTTATTCAAATAAGGATCAAAAGCCCGAATCAACAGGCTTAGCCGTTGCATTCAGGCCAGGAAATGACTATAAGCCCCAACTTACCCGACCGGCTGATAAGGGCTGCCGTGGCGGGTTTTTCGCTCATGAAGAGAGAAAATGCCCCGAAATGGGCATAAATTGTTAATTTTCTGGATTTTTCCGGAGCAATGGAGAGCAAAATGCCCAAGATTAAGACGAAGTCGGCCGCCAAAAAGCGGTTCAAAATCACGGGAACCGGTAAGGTTCTTTATGCGCAAGCCGGCAAACGCCATGGCATGATCAAGCGCACCAATAAGCAAATCCGCAATTTGCGTGGCACCAACGTCCTGTTTGAGGGCGATGCGGCCAATGTAAAGAAATATTTCCTGCCCAACGGCTGATCGCCCGGGCTTTGAAGACGAACCAGCAAGGAGATCAGCCATGGCTCGCGTTAAACGGGGCGTAACCTCACACGCCAAACACAAAAAGACCTTAAAAGCCGCCAAAGGTTTTTATGGCCGCCGCAAAAATACCATCCGGACCGCCAAAGCGGCCGTTGATCGGGCAATGCAATATGCAACGCGCGATCGCAAAAACAAAAAGCGCACCATTCGCGCTTTGTGGATCCAACGCCTGAACGCCGCTGTGCGGGAACATGGCTTGGTGTATTCACGGTTCATCGACGGCCTCAACAAAGCCGGTATTGAGGTGGATCGGAAAGTTCTGTCCGATCTCGCTATCAGCCAGCCAGAGGCTTTTGCAGCGCTGGTGGCCAAAGCCAAAAGCTTTGCCAGCTCCCCCGCTGCAGCGGCGCACGCCTAATCCCGCTTGGATCTTTTTTCGCATCTAAACCCCGCTTCGGCGGGGTTTTTTATTGATCCCACAAATTGACACAGGCTGGGCTCTCCCTGATACTCTTCTATAAGCAACCGGGAGAGAGCGAATGATCACGCCCGCTTATGTGCAGATGATGGCGCAGTATAATCAATGGCAGAACAATAACCTCTATAAAGCCGCCGCAACGCTTGATGATCATATTCGAAAACAGGAGAGCGGGGCCTGGTTTGGTTCGATCCACGCCACTTTTAATCATGTCATCTGGGCAGACCGCTATTGGCTGTATCGGTTTACAGGCTCAGAAAAGCCCAAAGGCGGCATGGCCGAATCCCGGTTTATCTATGATGACTTTAATGACTTACATGCTGCCCGCCTCGCGCTCGACAACATCATTCTCAATTGGGCCCATGCTGTTGAACACGACTGGCTGATTTCCGATCTTTCATGGTTTTCAGGAAGCAAACAGGTGACCGTGTCACGGCCCATGGCACAAGCGGTGACACATTTTTTCAACCACCAGACCCATCATCGGGGCCAGATCCATGCATTACTAACCCGCTTCAGTGCAAAACCGCATGATACAGACCTGATTTTTATGACGATGGATGACATAAACTCCCTTGCCTAGCCAAAAGGACCGCGGAACTTAACCGCACTTTGGTCTTTGTTCACCCTGTCTGCCAATGTCTGACCAGTTATGTCGCGGTTGCTCTCGACAGGGGACCCCATTCATGGCAAAAGCCCGCATTCCTTGATGATGGCGGGGCGATTTGAAGCATTTTCTGGCGGATCGATGATGAGTGACTTAACCCAATTGCAAGATGCGCTACTCCAAGCAATAGCCCAAGCTCAAGACGAGGCTGCGTTGGAAACGGTTCGGATCGCCGCCCTTGGCAAAGCGGGATCAATTTCTGCTCTGCTCAAGTCATTGGGGGGCATGACACCGGAACAGCGAAAAGAAAAAGGCCCACAAATCAATGGGCTGCGCGATGTCGTCAATGAGGCCCTGCTGGCGCGCAAAACCTTGCTCAAGGATGCGGCTCTTGACGCCCGGCTCCAGACAGAGCGTTGCGATGTCTCCTTGCCGGTTCCTGAAAGCATGACCGGACGCGGTCGGATTCATCCGATCAGCCAAGTGATCGAAGAACTCACCGTTATTTTCGCCGATATGGGTTTTTCAGTTGCGGAAGGGCCGGATATTGAAACGGATTTTTATAATTTTACCGCTTTGAACTTTCCAATCGGCCATCCTGCACGTGAAATGCATGACACATTCTTCTTTTCACCTGATGCGGATGGAGAGCGCAAATTACTGCGCACCCATACGAGTCCGGTGCAAATCCGCACGATGATGAGCCAAAAGCCACCGATTCGCGTGATTATCCCCGGGCGCACTTATCGCTGCGATTCTGACCAAACCCACACACCCATGTTCCATCAGGTCGAGGGATTGGTGATCGACAAAGGATCGCATCTGGGTCACCTGAAATGGATTTTAGCTGAATTCTGCAAAGCCTTTTTTGAAGTTGACGATGTCAAAATGCGGTCTCGGCCGTCTTTCTTCCCCTTCACCGAACCTTCGATGGAAGTTGATATTCAGTGCTCCCGCAAAGGAGGCGAAATCCGCTTTGGTGAAGGTGATGATTGGTTAGAAATTTTAGGCTGCGGCATGGTTCATCCCAATGTTATCCGCCATTGTGGTCTTGATCCCGATGAATATCAGGGCTTTGCTTGGGGGATGGGCATTGATCGGATTGCCATGTTGAAATATGGCATGCCCGACCTGCGCCCGTTCTTTGAAGCCGATATCCGTTGGCTGTCCCATTATGGGTTCCGCCCGCTCGATTTGCCGACTCTGGCTGGCGGCTTGAGCGTGTGAGGAGGCAACGATGAAATTTACCCTCAACTGGCTCAAAGATCATCTTGATACGCAGGCTTCGCTTGAAGACATCGTCGACGCGCTGACCCGTGTTGGTCTCGAAGTGGAAGGGGTCGAAGATCCCCGTGCCGTTCTCGCCCCTTATAAAGTGGTGCATGTGATCTCGGCGGAACAGCACCCCAATGCTGATCGTCTGCGAGTCTGCATGGTCGATCAAGGGGACGGCAAAGCTATACAAGTTGTTTGCGGCGCACCGAATGCGCGCGGCGGTATGAAAAGTGTGTTCTCACCACCAGGCACCTTCATACCCGGAAAAAATATCACGCTGGGCGTCGGTACGATTCGCGGTGTTGAAAGCGCCGGCATGCTGTGCTCGGCCTTCGAACTGGGTCTCTCCAATGACCATGACGGAATTATTGATCTGCCGGCAGATGCGCCGATTGGCATGGCCTATGCTGATTATGCAGGATTAGATGATCCGGTCATCGATGTTGCGATTACCCCGAACCGTTCGGATGCGTTGAGCGTTTACGGGATCGCTCGCGATTTGGCCGCGGCGGGTCTGGGAACATTGAAACGCAAAATTATTGCCGAGATCCCTGCACAGGAATCTTGTGCTGTTTCAGTGTCTTTAGATTTTACTGACGCCGATCAGCATTTGGTGCCAGCCTTTGCCTTGCGTCGTATTCGTGGCGTTAAAAATGGCCCAAGCCCCGATTGGATGCAACGGCGTTTGAAAGCGATCGGTCTGCGCCCGATCAATGCGCTGGTCGATATGACCAATTATCTGACCTTTGATTTTGGTCGCCCTTTACACGTGTTTGATGCCGCTAAAGTTCACGGTGCTTTGCATGTTCGTTTTGCCCGGGAGGGGGAAACAATCCACGCCCTTGATGGAAAGACGCATGCCCTTCAGCCCGGAATGGTTGTGATTGCTGATGACAAAAATGTGGAATCCATCGCCGGAATTATGGGCGGCGAACAATCGGGCTGCGACGATAAAACCACCGATGTCTTGATTGAATCAGCCTTATGGGATCCTCTTAATATCGCCCAATCCGGCCGCAAGCTCGGTATCAATACCGATGCACGCTACCGCTTTGAACGCGGTGTTGATCCTGCCTTTTGTTTACCCGGATTACAATATGCGACCCAACTTGTATTGGATCTGTGTGGCGGAACGCCAAGTGAGATTGTGCTGGCAGGCAAAATTCCGCAACCTGAACATCGGGTTTCATTTCCGCTCACCGAAGTTGAGCGCTTAACGGGTCTGCATGTCGAGCCCGCACAACAATGCTCTATCCTTGAAAACTTGGGCTTTATGGTTTCTGGTAGCGGGACCAGTCGCGAAGTGCGGGTGCCGAGCTGGCGTCCAGACATTGAAGGAAAAGCTGATCTGGTCGAAGAAGTCGTCCGGATCGTTGGTATTGACCATGTCCTGCCAGTACCGTTTCAACGTCAACCCCAAACAGTTGCAAAACCTGTTCTGACACTCATTCAAAAACGCACGCGTTTAGCCCGCAGAGCTTTAGCCGCACGCGGCATGGTCGAAGCTGTAACATGGTCTTTCATCAGCCATGAAGAAGCACGTTTATTTGGCGGTGGCAGTGAAGCACTTGTGCTGGCCAATCCGATTGCTGCTGACCTTTCAACCATGCGGCCCAGTCTTTTACCCGGCTTGATTAAAGCCGCCCAACGCAATGCTAATCGTGGTTTTCCAGATACGGCATTGTTTGAAGTGGGGCAGGTTTTTGCTGGCGACCAACCAGATGATCAAACAACCCATGCCACAGCCCTTCGCCGTGCCGATGCCCGTCCGCATTATCCCGGACGACATTGGGCCTCATCCCATACGCCGGTTGATTTCTATGATGTCAAAGCCGATGTGATGGCCTTGCTTGAAACACTTGCAATTCCAACCGGCGGTTTGATGATCACACAAGGGGGGCCCTCTTATATGCATCCGGGTCGCTCCGCGACGTTGAAATTTGGGCCTAAAGCTGTGATTGGCTGCTTCGGCGAACTTCATCCGCGCTGCCTAGAAGCACTCGATGCCAAAGGGCCTCTGATTGGTTTTGAAGTGTGCTTGGATCTCTTGCTTGCTCCAAAAAATAAAACCACCCGGATGAAAGCCAAATTGCAACTCTCCGACTTCCAGCCGGTTGAGCGCGATTTTGCGTTTGTTGTTGAAGAAAGCGTTCCGGCGGGTGATGTCTTGAAAGCTGCGCAAGCCGCAGATCGTCAGCTCATTCAAGATGTCACATTGTTTGATATTTATCGCGGACAAGGCATTGAAGCAGGGCATAAATCGCTGGCCATCAGCGTCACATTGCAACCGTTCGATAAGACCTTAACCGATGCCGATATCGACACGCTTGCCCAAAAAATTATCGCCGAAGTGAAAAAGAAAACTGGCGCCCAACTCCGTCTGTAATGATTGAACTTAAAAGATTGGTTCGTTGAAATGAAAAGTAATCGTTTTTGGTCACGCCGTGCTTTTTTATTGGGTGTGACATCTGCCTTAGCTGCGTGCCAAAGCGTGCCCAATCCGCCAATTGAAACCTATCCAGAAGAGTTTGACGACAGCTGGTATATTGGCTCTATTCCCGACCAACCCTTTGATGTGCCGCTGGTGGACCGGACACGGATGCGTCCTGAATTAATGCGCCAGACAGTTTCTTATACAGACAATGAAAAACCCGGCACGATCATCGTCAATATTGATGAACGCTTTCTCTATCTGATCCAATCTGATCACACTGCTTTACGTTATGGAATCGGGGTTGGACGGCAAGGATTTTCTTGGCGCGGCACGGCTGAAATTGGCCGCAAAGGTGTATGGCCCGAATGGCGGCCAACAACAACGATGAAGCGGATTTTAAAAGGTCTGCCAGAACACATGGCGGGAGGCGTGGACAGCCCGCTTGGCGCGCGCGCTTTGTATCTTTATCAAAATGGTCATGACATTTTGTTTCGGATTCATGGCACCAATGAGCCTTGGTCCATTGGTGAACAAGTCTCCTCTGGCTGTATCCGAATGTTAAATGAAGACATTTATGATCTTTATAAACGCGTCAATACTGGAACCATCGTGAAAGTCCGCAAACGGGGCGGCTGGTTTAATTAAGCTTGCAAGCGCAAAGCGCTTTTCCCCGCTTGATAATAAGAGCCAACTCTTAAACGGGTGGGGGAAGGTTGCGTTCATAATAGATGGTTTCAAACCGCATGGTCATGGCATCGACCATTAACAAACGCCCAACCAAATCTTCCCCGAACGGCGTAATGGTACGCACTGTTTCAAGCGCCATCAGTGAGCCCATTATACCCGCCAAAGCACCCAATACGCCTGCTTCTGCACAAGGGGCCACCGTCCCAGCAGGCGGCGGCTCTGGAAACAAACACCGATAGGTTGGATTCCAAACCCCTTGGGCATTTGTTTCATAGCCTTTGAGTGTGGTGAGTGTCGCATCAAAACGTCCCAAAGCCGCAGTGATCAGTGGACGTTTTAACGCAAGCGCTGCATCGGCAACTGCATAACGTGTTGCAAAATTATCTGATCCATCCGCCACCACATCATAGGCCTCTAATAACGGCATGATCGTTTGATCATCAATACGCTGGCTATGACAATGGACGTGTATCAGGGGATTTAACGCCTGCACCCGCGCAGCAGCACTCTGTGTTTTGAGCTGTCCGATGGAAGGCGTATCGTGAATAATCTGACGCTGTAAATTCGATAAAGAAACCACATCATCATCAACGATACCGATATGCCCAACCCCTGCAGCAGCCAGATACATTAATAAAGGGGCGCCCAAGCCCCCTGCTCCAATCACTAAGACACGTGCTTGTGCAAGACGCTGCTGCCCCATTCCCCCTATCTCTGGAAGAATGAGGTGGCGGGCATAACGCTCCAGCGCCTCCTCACTAAAGATCATTCTGTATCACCCTTTGGCAGGTGCGTTTAACCCCGCCCCACAAATGGCATTTTTGTGGCCATAACAGTAATGGTTTGCACATTCGCCTCTAAAGGCAAGCTTGCCATATAGACCAAAGCATGCGCGACATGGCTTACATCCATGACAGGCTCAGGAGCAAGTGTGCCATTGGCTTGTGGAACGCCCGCACTCATAGCTGAGGTCATTGCAGAGGCAGCATTACCGATATCAATTTGCCCGCACGCAATATCATATTTACGGCCATCCAAAGAGGTTGATTTGGTTAAACCGCTGATCGCATGTTTGGTCGCAGCATAGCCAATTGAATTTGGACGCGGCGCATGTGCTGAAACCGAACCATTATTGATGATACGACCGCCGCGCGGGGACTGATCTTTCATCAAACGGAAGGCTTGCTGTGTGCAATAAAAAGCAGCGGATAAATTGGTGTTCACGATTGTCTGCCAATCGGTTACCGAAAGATCCTCTAACAAGACGCCGGGAGGATTATTAACGCCCGCATTATTAAATAACACATCCAATCGGCCGAATTTTTTCTTGATCTCGGCAAACAGAGTTTCAACCTGTGCCGGATCGGTAATATCCGCTGCCATCGCATGGATTGATCCTTTTAAATCCTTACCGGCTGCGCATGTTTCTTCAAGGGCTGCAAGTCGGCGCCCTGTCACGATCACTTGATATCCTTCTTTAGCTAAGGCCAAAGCGCATGCACGCCCAACACCAGATCCAGCCCCTGTTATCAATGCAATTTTTGCAGCCATCGTCATGCTCGATATCCCTTTTTATCCCTTGACCTTAAGATGAGTGTTGCGGTGTTTTACGTAAAAAATCAAAATCACAACCTTGATCGGCTTGATTGACCGTCTTCAAATAAAGCGACAAATAACCCCGTTCGGCCCCCTGATGAGGCGGTGGAGCGCGATAGTTTAATTTGCGCTGTTCTAAGACCTGATCATCCACAAGCAGATTGAGACTGCGATTGGCCACATCTAATTTGATCCGATCTCCCGTTTGCACCAAGCCCAAAGGACCGCCAATCGCTGCCTCCGGTGCAATATGTAAAACAATGGTTCCAAAAGCGGTCCCGGACATGCGTGCATCTGATAGACGCACCATGTCTTTCACCCCTTGTTGGGCTAATTTGCGGGGGATCGGCAGATAGCCTGCTTCCGGCATTCCGGGTGCACCAACGGGCCCGGCATTCCGCAACACCAAAATATCATCGGCCGTGACATCAAGATTCGGATCATCCATGCGCGTGGTCATGTCTTCGACAGAGTCAAACACCACAGCCCGCCCTTCATGCTGCATCAATTGCGCTGAGGCAGCAGATTGTTTGATAATCGCCCCACGGGGTGCAAGATTGCCATAAAGTACAGCCATCGCCCCTGAGGCTTGTAACGGATTAGCACGGGTACGAATAATCGTTTGGTTCGGTACCTCTTCGGCCATCGCAATAGCTGCAGACAAGGGTTCCCCCGTCACGGTCAAAGCCGTTCCATCAATCAAGTCACCCAATTCTTTTAAAAGTTTCGGCATGCCACCAGCCCAATGGAAATGTTCCATATAATGGGCACCCGAAGGTTTTAAATCGATCAAGGTTGGCACCGTCCGGCCTAACCGATCAAAAGCATCATAATCAATTTCAATCCCGAGCCGACCAGCCAAAGCCGCTAAATGCACCAAGCCATTGGTTGAACCACCAATGGCCTGCAACACAGTCAATGCATTATCAAAGGCTTTTTTGGTGAGGATGTCGCTAGGTTTTGGTCCACCGGATTTTGCCATTGCGACCGCACGTGCGCCAGAGGCTTCGGCTGCGCGCAAACGGTCTGCATGCGTGGCCGGAATCGATCCTGTGCCGGGGAGGGTGATCCCCAGCGCCTCGGCAAGGCAGGCCATCGTACTGGCTGTGCCCATCACCATGCAGGTGCCATTGGTGGGCGCTAACCGGCCACTGACTACATCAATTTCTGCTTCATCCATTTGACCTGCGCGATGCAAAGCCCATAAGCGTCGGCAATCGGTACAGGCCCCCAATTCCTCGCCTTTATGATGACCGACCAGCATCGGACCAGTGATCAATAACAGCGTCGGGACATTGGCACTTGCAGCCGCCATCAATTGTGCGGGGACGGTTTTGTCACAGCCGCTGATTAAAACCACCGCATCCATTGGCTGGGCACGGATCATCTCTTCCGTATCCATCGCCATTAAATTGCGTAAAAACATTGAGGTTGGATTAGAAAAACTTTCATGAATAGAAATCGTCGGAAAAGCCATGGGCAAACCGCCTGCCAGCATGACCCCGCGTTTCACCGCTTCGATCAATTGAGGCACATTCCCATGACAAGGATTATAATCGCTGAATGTATCGGTAATACCGATGATCGGACGATCCAACGCATCATCGGAAAAACCCATCGCCTTAATAAAAGCGCGCCGCAAGAACAACGAAAATCCGGGATCGCCATAGCTGGTTAATCCCTTCCGCATCCCTTTACTCATGATTGACCCTTTGTTTCCGAGCGATAGAACGGCACATAAGGGCCAGACAACCGCTTATTCCCTATTACTGACAGGATTGATCCCATAACTTTCTTGCCGATGATTCTAGCAGACTCTGGGCGTGCTGCCCATCCCTTCCTGTCATGCAGGCTGGTGCGCTAGCGCATAGCAAAAGGCCGGATGATCCGGCCTTTCCTTGATGTGTGAAATTTTTATGACTTAATCGGGCAAGGTCTGATTATAGGCGCCGACACTGGGCTCCTGCCGCAACAGCGCATCTAACGAGTCAAACATCATGCGCATGCGTTGTTTAGAAACGGGGCTTTCAACCACCACAACCAATTCCGGCTTGTTTGAAGACGCGCGCACCAATCCCCATGTGCCATCCTCAACACTGACCCGAACCCCATTGACCGTCACCACGTTCGTAATCGACTGCCCGGCAATTTTTTCACCTTTGGCATGCATGGTCTTAATTTTTTCTACAATCCGGTCAACGACATCATATTTGATTTCATCCGGACAATGGGGGGCCATGGTCGGCGAGCCATAGGTGACCGGCAAGGCCCGATATAAATCGGCCATTGTCTTATCGGGATTACGATCCAGCATATCAAGAACACATAATGCCGTGACCAAGCCATCATCATATCCACGCCCAATCGGCTGGTTGAAAAAGAAGTGACCTGATTTTTCAAATCCCGCCAAGGCTTTCAAATCTGTGACGCGACGTTTGATATAAGAATGGCCGGTCTTCCAAAAATCTGTTTTGACACCATTGGCGATCAATACCGGATCGGTTGCAAATAAGCCCGTTGATTTAACATCGGCAATAAATACGCTGTTTTTGTGCAATGCAGAGAGATCACGCGCCAGCATCACGCCAATTTTATCGGCAAAAATTTCATGCCCTTCATTATCAACGACCCCGCAGCGATCCCCATCACCATCAAAGCCCAAAGCCACATCAGCGCCGGTCTGTTTCACACGATCCGCCATAGCATGCAGCATTTTCATGTCTTCTGGATTCGGATTGTAATTTGGGAAGGTAAAATCAGGTTGCGTATCCATTTCTATGAGGTCGACGCCTAGAGCCCGCAAAATCTGCGGAGCAAAGGCACCTGCCGTTCCATTGCCGCACGCCGCAATCGCTTTTATTTTCCGTTTAAAAGGTTTGCGATTTGTAAGATCCTTGATGTAGCGCGCGCTAAAATTCTCAACAAAATGATAAGAGCCGCCCGCCTCCGCTTTATAAGTGCCAGACAAAACAATATCGCGTAATTGCCCCATTTCATCTGGACCAAAGGTGACGGGCCGCTGCGCACCCATTTTAACACCCGTCCAGCCATTATCATTGTGAGAGGCTGTCACCATTGCGACACAGGGCACATCCAGTTCAAACTGAGCAAAATAAGCCATAGGGGACATGGCCAAGCCGATGTCATGCACTTTGCACCCCGCATTCATCAGGCCCGAAACCAGCGCAAGTTTAATCGCTTGCGAATAGGCCCGATAATCATGCCCCACGACAATTTCCGGCTTCACACCTAATTGACGGATCAATGTTCCAAGCCCCATCCCCAGCGCTTGGATTCCCATCAGATTGATTTCTTTTTCAAAATACCAGCGCGCATCATATTCCCGGAAGCCGGTCGGCTTGACCAAGGGCGTATTTTCATAAGCAGCGGTATTATGGGTTAAGGCAGCAACGGGAATAGGAAACATTGAAATTCCTCAGGGTTTAAAACAGGCCTGATAGGGTTTATGCGCAGATGCGCCTTAACACAGAATGAACAAAGACCGCCTAAGCTATTTTAAAATGAGCAAACAGGCCCTTTAGGTAAGAGTATGATGCTCAAACGCCGCCGCAAACAACGCTTTCGTATAGGGATTTTGAGGGTTTTTCAGCAGCGTTTTGGTTAAACCCGCCTCGACGACCTCGCCCCCCTTCAAAACTATAATTTGATGCGCAAGCGCCCGAACCACTTTCAAATCATGGCTAATAAACAAAAAAGCCATTTCGCGGCGTTTTTGGATGTCGCGTAACAAAGTCACAATTTGAGCTTGAACCGACATATCCAGCGCCGATGTCGGCTCATCCAGAACAATCAGTTTCGGATTAAGGGCAATTGCACGAGCGATGGCGATGCGTTGGCGTTGACCGCCGGAAAATTCATGCGGATAGCGATCCATCGTCAGGGGATCAAGGCCGACATCCACCATTGCCCGGGCGGCCCTTTCGCGCCGTTCGGATAAAGGGGGCGGGGAAGCCATCACTTCAAAGCCCTCGGTAATAATATCTGCGACCGAAAGACGGGGCGAGAGCGCTCCAAAAGGATCTTGGAAAACAATTTGTATCTGCTGGCGATAGGGACGCATGCCTTGCGTGCTTAAGCCGTCAAGCCGCTCGCCCAAATAAAGGATTTGTCCGTCTGCCTCGGTCAAACGTAACAGCGCCAATCCTAAGGTTGATTTTCCCGATCCTGACTCACCCACTAAGCCGACCGTTTCTCCCGCCCTGATCGAAAGAGAGACATCATTGACGGCCTTCACATGACCCACGATTTTACGCCAAAAGCCCTGACGGATCGGAAACCACACTTTGATATGATCGGCCTGAATAACAACGGGCGCATCGGCAGAAGGAACCAACGGCTCCCCACTTGGCTCAGCCTGTAAAAGACTTTGCGTATAAGAATGGTTTGGCCGGCTAAAGACATCATGCACTGGCCCTTGTTCAACAATGTGTCCAGCCTGCATCACAGCGACATGATCGGCAAATTTACGAACAATGCCCAAATCATGCGTGATAAACAGCATGGCCATGCCACGGGCTTTTTGAATTTGCTCAAGCAAAGCAAGGATCTGCGCTTGGACCGTAACATCAAGCGCTGTTGTTGGCTCATCGGCGATCAGAAGATCCGGTTCATTGGCCAAGGCCATGGCGATCATCACACGTTGGCGCTGACCCCCTGACAATTGATGTGGATAGGCTTGTAAGCGTTGCTCCGCATTTTGTAGACCGACTTCCTGCAATAAATCGAGAATACGCTTTCGCGCCGCGTCTCCTGTGATATTTTTATGCAACAGAAGAATTTCACCAATTTGTTTTTCAATTGTATGGAGCGGATTGAGCGAGGTCATCGGCTCTTGAAAAATCATCGTTACGGCTTGTCCGCGGATGGCGCGTAAAGTGTCCGTATCAGCTTGGATCAGATCTGTTCCCTTGAAATAAACCTGACCACTGACCCGCGCTGCGACAGGATCCAACAATCCAAGAATAGACAAGGCCGTGACAGATTTTCCTGATCCAGATTCCCCAACAAGCGCCAAGGTTTGACCGCGTTCGAGATGAAAACTGATGGCTTTTACAGCATGGGTTTCTTGGCCCGCTTGCTTAAAGCGAACAGTGAGGTCTTTAACCCGAAGTAAAGGTGCAGAGGATGGGGCGTTATCTTGCATGATCGCGCTCACCGAAATGTCTTGCGTGGATCAAAGGCATCGCGGACAGCCTCACCAATAAAAATCAGCAAAGACAGCATCACAGCGATCACGCAAAATCCTGTTAAGCCAAGCCAAGGCGCATTTAAATTACTTTTGCCTTGCAGCAATAATTCACCTAATGACGCAGTACCGGGTGGTAAGCCAAAGCCTAGAAAATCAAGAGAGGTGAGCGTAGTAATCGACCCGTTCAAAACAAAAGGGAGAAAAGTCAACGTTGCCACCATTGCATTAGGCAACACATGCTTTGTCATGATTTTTAAATCACTCAGGCCCAAAGCTTTGGCTGCTTTTACATAATCAAAATTTCTCGTTCTCAGAAATTCAGCCCGCACGACATGCACCAACGAGACCCAAGAAAAAAGCAATAAAATAAACAACAGCACAAAAAATGACGGTTCAAAAAAATTCGATAAAATCATCAGCAAATAGAGCGTAGGGATCGCTGACCATATTTCAATAAATCGCTGCATATAAAGATCAAGCCGACCACCAAAATATCCCTGCAAAGCCCCCGCCGCAATACCCACTGCTGATGAAATACCCGCTAACGCCAATCCAAATAAAACCGAGATTCTAAAACCATAAATCACACGTGCAAGAACATCTCGACCGCCATCATCCGTGCCAAGCCAATTCCATTCTAAATCCTGACACCCAGTGCCTCCCTTTTTCTCAGCCACTGGCTTACAGACAGAATCAGGCAGCAAATAGGTTGGGGGAGCGGGCGCAGGAACGGGCAGTTCAAGATTAATCGTATTCGGTGCGAAACGGATGAGAGGCCAAATAGCAAATCCATGATCAGCAATTTCTTTGGCGATAACCGGATCTCTATAATCTGTAACAGCTAAGAACCCACCAAAAACCTCTTCGGGATAAGTAACAAAGACCGGGAAATAATGCTGGCTCTTATAATGAACATAAAGCGGTTTATCGTTGCAGATAAATTCCGCAAACAGTGTTGTAAAAAACAACACAAGAAAAATCCAAAAGGACCAGTATCCTCGCTGGTTGGATTTAAAATTATCCAACCGACGCTGATTGATGGGCGAGAGGCTGAAAAGCCCTCGTTTTGGAATTGGCGGTGCGAGGTTTGTGGTTTGAGAGGACATAATCAACGACCCTCAAAATCAATGCGCGGATCAATCACCATATAAATTAAATCAGAAATCAAATTTACGAAAAGTCCCAACAAGGAAAAAATATAAAGATTTGCAAAGACCACCGGATAATCACGATTAATGATGCTTTCGAAACTGAGCAATCCTAATCCATCCAGAGAAAAAACGGTTTCAATCAGCAAGGAGCCGGTAAAAAATGCATGGATGAATGCAGCTGGAAATCCGGCAATGACAATCATCATCGCATTCCGAAACACATGCCCATATAAGACATCGCGTTCACTCAGTCCCTTCATGCGCGCTGTCAAAACATATTGCTTTTTGATTTCATCAAGAAATGAATTTTTAGTCAAAAGTGTTGAGGTTGCAAATGCTCCCAAGGCCATTGCTAAAATGGGTAATGCAATATGATGGAGATAATCAATTATTTTTCCAAACCAAGACAAAGTTGCAAACTGTTCTGAAACCAAACCCCGTAAGGGGAAAAGGGGCAGAAAGGATGACCCTTGCCCAAACAACACAATCAACAAAATTGCAAATAAAAATCCTGGAATTGCATATCCAATAATAATGATTGCCGAGCTCCATATATCAAAACGTGATCCATCATGCATTGCTTTACGAATCCCTAGCGGGATCGATATGCCATAAGAGAGCAGGGTCATCCAAAGACCGAGTGAAATGGAAACCGGTAGTTTTTCCTTGATCAAATCTAATACGGAAATATCGCGAAAATAACTTTTACCAAAATCAAAGCGCGCATAATTGATCAACATCATAAAAAACCGCTCATGGGCCGGCTTATCAAATCCAAATTGCATTTCAAGCTGTTTAATAAATTTTGGATCTAATCCTTGCGCCCCGCGATATTGACTGCCTGCAGCCTCACCCCCTGCCATCGGCATCCCCGCTTGGCTTTGCGCCAAATCACCTGCCCCGCCGGTAAAGCGCGATGTTGCAGACACATCATTCCCTTGCAATTGGGCTAACACCCGTTCAATCGGTCCACCCGGTGCAAATTGCACAATCACAAACGAGATCAGCATAATTCCAAACAGCGTTGGAATCATCAGCAGTAAGCGGCGGACGATATAGGCAAACATGTCTTAACCGCCTCGTTTAATGCGTGCGGCCCGCTCCGGCACAAACCACCATAGTGTCGGAAAGGCTGAAGCCCCATAGAGCGGTAATTTTTCTGGCCGATCAAACCGATCCCACCGGGCGGTGCGTTCAAAATTATAGGTCCATTGCGGAACCACATAATCATTGGCCAATAAGACACGATCCAATGCGCGTGTTGCAGCAATTTGCTCGTCGCGACTTTTTGCCATGACGATCATTTCAATTAATCGATCAATGGCTTTGTTCTTGATCCCTGCCGTATTGCGAGAACCATGGCGATCGGCAGAGAGTGAGCCCCAATATTCACGCTGTTCATTCCCGGGAGACAGAGACTGTGCCCACAAATCGGTTGTCACATCAAAATCAAAATCGCGCATACGATTTTCATATTGCGAGGCATCAACAATTTTAACACTGACCCCAATGCCTAAGCGTTCGAGCGAGGGCTTTAGAAACAGCAGCACGCGTTCAAAGCTTGTATCATAGGCTAATAATTCAATACGAAAGGCTTGGCCCGCAGGGGTCAGTCGTTTGCCGTCTTTAACGAGAAACCCAGCCTCGCGTAACAGCCGATCCGCTTCCCGCAAATTATTTCGAACAGCATCCGGTGTACCAGCAACTGGATTTTCATAAGCGGTTGTGAAAAGTTGTGCCGGGACGAGATCTTTCAAACTTTCTAAAATTTCTTTTTCTCGCCCTTGCGGCACCCCTTGCGAGGCTAAATCCGTTCCTTCAAAAAAACTTTTGATGCGCGTATATTGCCCATAAAAAACTGTCTTGTTCATCTCCTCAAAATCAAAGGCCAGATTAAAGGCGCGCCGAACGCGTTGATCTTTAAAAGCCTCGCGCCGCAAATTAAAAACAAAAGCCTGCATGCGTCCTGAGGCGCGCTGCGGAAATTCTTCGCGAATGATTTTTCCGTCTCTGACTGCAGGCACATCATAGGCGGTTGCCCAATTTTTTGCGCTATTTTCAAATCGCACATCAATTTGATCACCTTTGAATGCTTCCAACAACACGGTTGTGTCACGGAAATAATCAAAGCGCTGTTCTTGAAAATTATTGTGCCCAATCCGAACCGGTAAGCCTGCACCCCAATAGTTGGCAACGCGCTCATAAACGACTGTATGCGGAGCATCAGCTGTTTTTAATTGATAGGGTCCCGAACCAATCGGCGGCAATAAGGTTGTCTGGGTAATATCGCGTGGTTTTCCATCCGGTCCCTGCGCAGTCCATATATGTTTTGGTAAAACTAAAAACTGGCCGACAATCTGTGGCAATTCCCGATTACCGGGCTCATCAAAATAAAAGGTTATCTCGCGCTCACCTGTTTTTTCAGCCTGCCGAACATGCGCATAATAAAACGCATATTGTGGACTATTGGTTTTAAAAGCTTGAAAGGAAAAGATCACATCCTCTGGTGTTACCGGTTGGCCATCTTGCCAGCGTGCTTCTTTTCGTAACCGATAGGTAACGGAGGAATAATCCGCTGCTACCCGCATGGCTTCTGCTAACAAACCATAACTGGTCATTACCTCATCTTGTGATGAAACTGTCAGGGTTTCATAAACCAAGGAAAGGCCCGCGGCCAATTGTCCTTTAATGCCTGCAACCACAGGGTTGAAATTATCAAATCCACCTTGCGCACCCATTCGAACCACACCCCCAATCGGTGCCGATGGATTGACATAATCAAAATGTTTAAAGCCTGCGTCATAACGTGGTTTTTCTAATAAAGAGAGCGCATGCTGCCAGTCTTGGCTAAAAGCTGCCTTTGCACCCGCCATCAAAAAGAGAGACAGACTAAAAAGTAAAAGCCGGGTTGAGCCTTTCATCGCTTCTCTCTCCTGTCCATCAAGTAGCTAGACGGCTGTGCGCTGCCGAATGGCGGCATGCAAGGTGCCTTCATCAAGATAATCAAGTTCACCGCCCACCGGCACGCCATGGGCCAAACGTGTCACAGTCAAAGAATATGAGCTTAATAGATCGGTGATGTAATGTGCTGTGGTTTGTCCATCAACAGTTGCATTCAAGGCCAAGATTACTTCTTGAACCTGTCCGTCATTCACGCGTTTGATCAAACCTTCAATGGTTAAATCTTTTGGGCCGACATTATCCAAAGCTGATAAAACACCACCTAACACGTGATAGCGACCTGTGGTCACTTGCGCACGCTCCAATGCCCATAAATCAGCGACATCTGCAACAACGACAATCAAACTTTCATCGCGGCGTGGATCATTGCACAGCGTACAGGGATTTTGCGTGTCAATATTGCCGCATTCTGAACAGGTGATAATCCGTTCATAGGCAACAGACATCGCATCACCTAAAGGCTTTAATAAGGCTTCGCGTTTTTTAACAAGATGCAAAGCAGCCCGCCGCGCCGAACGCGGACCCAAGCCCGGAACACGCGCCAAGAGCTGGATCAATCGTTCAATTTCTGGTCCGGTTACGGCTGCCATAAAGAACCCGTTTAAAATAATTTCAAACCGGGCGGGATCGGTAGGCCTGCGGTCAATGCACTCATTTTTTCTTGCATCAAACTCTCACCCTTGGCTTTTGCATCATGAAATGCCGCTGTGAGTAAATCCTCTAAAATTTCTTTGTCTTCTGGCTTGAGCAGACTGTCATCAATCTGAATGGATTTAACCTGACCTTTTGCGCTCATAACAATTTTTACAAGATCGGCCCCAGCGCGCCCTTCGACATCAATTTTTTCGACTTCAGCTTGCAGGCTGGCAAATTTTTCTTGCATTGCCTGTACTTGTTTCATCATACCAAACATATCTTTCATTGTTCTTCCTTGTCTGATTGATCAATCGCTATCGGTCTCGAGCAGTGTGAAATCAAATTCATCCTCTGTTTGCTCTTGTACGCTTTGCGTCTCTTCACTGATTTCATTCTCACGTACATCAATCACCCGCGCGCCGGGGAAAAACGCCAAGACTGATTTTACCAAAGGATTGCTTTTGACATCATCGAGCAATGTGGCTGTTTCACGCTCAGCCACTTCACGAAGTGTCTCTGCCCCTTTTTCATTCGAGAGGGCAATGATCCAGCGCCGTCCGGTCCAATCTTGTAATTTTTTCCCAAGTTCAGCAGCCAGACTCGCTGGTGCATTGTCAACGAGAGCAAATTCAAGCTTTCCATCTTCAAAGCGCACCAAACGAATATCGTTTTCTAATGCGCGCTTCATCATAATATCGCGCTTGTCTGTGGCCAATTGCACCAGATCTTCAAACCGATTAAGCCTCATGACCGCTGTTGAGCTTGATGGTTGAACCGCATAATCTGGCTGTTGTTGATTGGCAACGACTAACCGTGTCGCTGTTGCTTGCGGGCCGCCGCCACCACCTCTTGGCGCCATGGGAGCTGAAGTGGTTGACCCGGATTGGCTCTCAAGTGCTTTAAGGGCTTCATCGGGTGTGGGAAGGTCTGCCGCATAAGCCAAGCGTATAAGCAACATCTCAGCAGCAGCCATCGGTCGCGCTGCCTCAATCACTTCCCGATAGCCTTTCAGCAACATCTGCCAACACCGCGATAATTCGCGCATCGGGATGTGGCTCAAGGCTAATCCCCGCTCGCGTTCCATCGCAGTGACCGAGCCGTCTTGTCCAGCCTCCGGTACGACTTTTAAGCGTGTGACAAAATGCGTAAAACTCGCTAGGTCGCTGATGATCGTTGCTGGATCTGCGCCCTGATCATATTGCCCACGCATTTCCTGCAAAGCATTTGCACACTCGCCGCGCATGACCGATTCAAACAAATCAATAATCCGTCCGCGATCAGCCAAGCCCAGCATTTGCCTCACCGCATCGGCTTCAACTTGCGTTCCACTATAAGCAATTGCCTGATCTAAAAGCGACAGGGCATCGCGCACTGATCCTTCCGATGCACGCGCGATCATGCTTAAAGCATCCGCGTCGATTGTGATGCCTTCAGCTGTGCAAATACGCTGCAAATGCGCCATTAAGGTTTCAGCTTCAACGCGTCTTAAATCAAAGCGCTGGCACCGTGATAAAATCGTAACTGGAACCGAACGGATATCGGTGGTTGCAAAAATAAATTTTGCGTGCGGAGGCGGTTCTTCCAATGTTTTCAAAAACGCATTGAATGCGCTTTTCGACAACATATGAACTTCGTCGATGATATAAACTTTGTAACGAGCAGAGACAGGGGCATAACGCACACTGTCATTGATCTGCCTGACATCATCAACGCTCGTATGCGAGGCGGCATCCATTTCCAGCACATCAATATGCCGCGATTCAATGATCGCGCGGCAATGTATCCCTTCAACAGGCATCACTACGGTTGGACCACACCCCTGCGCGTCTGTTTGATAATTTAACCCGCGTGCCAAAATGCGTGCCGTTGTGGTTTTGCCCACCCCACGCACACCGGTTAAAATCCATGCTTGCGGAATACGCCCCGCCGCAAAAGCATTGGACAAGGTGCGCACCATGGCATCCTGCCCAATTAAATCATCAAAAGTTTGCGGACGATATTTGCGCGCCAAAACGCGATAGGGCGTTTGAGCGCCCCCAGCCTCTGCACGATCGAGCCCGAGGCCAAGGTCTTTCATCACAGAATCTTGAGAGGGTAAATCGGTTTCAGACATAAGCGGATAAACCGAACCTTTAAGATGCTAACCCGCCAGAACTCGGGCCTTGAGTCTTGATCACTCATAGCCAAATCGGATGAGATGAAGGACAGTTCCAAAATTTTGCTTAAAAAGCAAATCAGAAAATCCAGTTTAGAAGGTGGGAGGCTGGACGGAGACCCGCCCGTTCTCGTTAGGGCTGCTTCCTTCCGGACCTGACCCGGTTGGCGAGTGGTACGTCCACCACCAACCTCCCGCTCTCTCTATCGCCGAAGGCGCATCTAAAAACAAGTCAAATTCCTGCAAATTGAACGGATTTCAATTCATATTCCGTATTTTTTACAGATCTTAAGCCGTTTGGCCTTATCATAATCATCAATCACCCAGCACCCACCGGACGGCTGTTTTTGTGCGAAGGGGGGATGACATTTTTCTTCTTTTAAGACACACACGCGCATGCGTCTTTTCGCATCAAGACTCGTCAGATCCATAGGGAGACCCGAACCGTGGCAGCCTCTAACAAAGTCGTTAAAAATGAACGCTCCGCCCAACTCGGCTATGCCATGAACCCTTTGGATCGGGTTGCGCAATTTCGCGATAAACCCGAACAATTAGCAAAATTTGCTGCTGATCCCTCGCGTCGTGAATTGATTCTGGAAGGGGACAATCCCATTTTTCATGCCGATGCCTCTGCTCCGAACACAAAAATTTGGTTTTCTCCGCAAGAAGCCGATCACTTAGGGGCGGCACAGTTCACTCTCTTTTTGGGCCTCTTAGATAAACAACCTGTTTTTGCGCGTGCGCATGCATCCAGAGCGCCAGAACAGGCCGTTCCACCCAATCTGGTCACGACAGATCTGCGCTCAATGGCGGTTCAAGGCTTGGTAAGGGAACCAGAATTGGGAATTCTTGCGCAAGCCAAAAGCATGATTGGCTGGCATCGCACGCATGGATTTTGCGCCCAATGCGGCCAAGCGACACAGCTTGCTAGTGGTGGATGGAAACGCGATTGCCAAAGCTGCAAAGCGCAGCATTTTCCCCGCACCGATCCAGTCTCCATTATGCTGGTGACCGATGGCGAGCGCTGCCTTTTAGGGCGTCAGGCCCGTTTTGTCGCCAATTCCTATTCCTGTCTTGCCGGTTTTATTGAACCGGGAGAAACCATGGAAGATGCCGTTCGCCGGGAAGTCTTTGAAGAAGCAGGCATTGTCGTGGGCGATGTGCGCTATTTATGCAACCAACCTTGGCCGTTCCCGTCCTCCCTGATGATTGGCTGTCTCGCCCAAGCTCTGAGCCATGACATTGTCATGGATACCGAAGAATTGGAGGATGTGCGCTGGTTTTCACGCGACGATGTCCGCAAAATGCTCACCCGCACCCATCCGGATGGATTAATCTGTCCGCCGCCAATTGCCATTGCCAATCGGCTAATGCAGGCATGGGCCTTTGAAAATGTCGGCCTGACAGATTGATCTCCAGAAAAGTGAGACCGGACTGTGGACGTCTGGTTAAACTTTTTTAGCCAGCTTTTTGGGACGCAATCCGAAAGGGATGAGCTTTATAACAGCCTAAAATACGTACTTCTTTGGAAAAAAAGTCTAACTCCTCCAAAGCCCGCTTCACATGCGGATCCTCTGGATGCCCGTCCACATCGGCTAAAAACTGGGTCGCTGAAAATTCGCCTTCAACCATGTAGCTTTCCAATTTGGTCATATTGACCCCATTGGTGGCAAAACCGCCCAAGGCTTTATACAAAGCCGCCGGCACATTGCGCACCCGGAAAACAAAAGTGGTAACAAGCGGCTCCGGGCCCTGCTGAGCCCATTGAGCCGTCTTTGATAATACCACGAAACGGGTCGTATTATGGGCCTCGTCCTCTACATTTTCCGCTAAAATATCAAGGCCATATATCTTGGCCGCCAAAGCGGTGGCCAAAGAGCCTTTGCTTTTATCCTGCCATTCTGACACTTCGCGGGCTGATCCAGCCGTATCGCCTGCCACCACAGGCTTTAAGCCATGTTGACGCAAAATTTTGCGACATTGGCCCAGAGCATGCACATGCGAATGAACCGTTTTGAGATCGCTGATTGTGGCCCCTTTCAACCCTAAAAGCTGAAAATGGATCGGTAAAAAATATTCGCCCACAATATATAGTCCCGATCGAGGCAAAAAATGATGGATATCCGCAACGCGACCGGCAATCGAATTTTCAATCGGGATCATGCCCAATTGCGCCGAACCATCAGAAATCGCCGCAAAAGCGTCTTCGAAAGAGGCACAAGGAAGGGGGATGCCGTCAGGATAAACATCCCGACACGCAATATCGGAATTGGCGCCTGGTTCCCCTTGATAGGCGATGGTCACTGAATGTGTCATGCTGTTTTCTTTTCAAAAAGTCTTTATGATCAGTGTGTTGTGAAATATTTTGTAATCAGGTGCCGGGCTCGTTCCAAGTCTTCGGGCGTATCAACGCCTAAGGGCACATCCTCCACTTGCACGGCATCAATCCGCATCCCGGCTTCCAAAGCCCGTAATTGCTCCAGACGCTCGCGCTTTTCCAAGGTCGAAGGCGGCAAACTGACAAAACGCGCCAAAGCTTGTCTGCGCCATGCATAAAGTCCGATGTGATGATAAAGCGGACCATCACCCCATGGCGCCGTCACACGGGTAAAATATAAAGCCCTAAAATGGCGTGAACCAAGCGGCGTTAAAATGGGTTTGACCACATTCGGATTGGTTTTTTCCTCATCCCGGATGATTTCAACCACTAAAGTTGCCAGATCGACAGCCTTATCCGCCAAAGGCACCACAGAAGCGGCAATCGCTTTGGGATCAATGGTTGGCAAATCGCCCTGCACATTGACGATCACGTCATGATGACCCTGCGGGTCCAATGTCTGGATTGCTTCATAAATCCGGTCTGATCCCGAGGGATGATCAGACCGCGTTAAAACAGCAGTTCCACCCATTTTTTCAATGGCTTGCACAATTTCTGGTTCATCGGTTGCCACCGCCACCGGACCAATACCAGCCTCCATCGCCCGCCGCCAAACATGAACAATCATAGGATCGCCGCCAATATCAGCCATCGGTTTATTGGGCAAACGGGTTGAAGCCATGCGGGCTGGGATCAAAACAATCGGATCAGACATTGGGGTCCCGGTCGGTTTTAACGGTCAAATCTGCGCATCATCACGCTTTGATCATGCCGCGTTGATTAATCGGTTCGGCAAAAGTAGTAAACGCCTATTCCACTTATACGAGTTGCCAAGCATACGGAAAAGCGGGTAATCATAAGATCGTCCTGGCAACAAAACGGCGGCCTGAAAGGGCCGGAACCTGTCTGTCAGAGCGAAATTTTATCAACCTCTATAGACGAGACCAACTGATCAATGATACGCACGGCAAGCTCTTGTAACATCCCCTTGTAACATCACAAGGACATGTTAGGGAGAGGTGTGATCAAGCTGCGGAGCATAAGCATGGATTCTTTTGAATTAAATAAGATGGCCGGTGGCGTCTTGGCTGGCCTATTGTTCATGATGGGTCTCGGCATTTTGTCCGATGCAATCTTCAAAGCAAAACAGCCGCTTGTTGCTGGCTATGCTCTGCCCTCCGCTGATGAAGGGACATCCTCTGCTGCTGCACCCGCTGCTGCCGCTCCCGCCGAGCCGATTGCTGTCCGTCTGGCGAGCGCCGATGCGAAAAAGGGTGAAGCGACGGCGAAAGCTTGCACAGCCTGCCACTCTTTCGATAAAGGCGGCGCTAACAAAGTGGGGCCCGCTCTTTACAATGTCGTTGAACGGGCCAAAGGGGCCTCTGCTGGCTTTAATTATTCCGCAGGTCTTAAAGAGCGCGCTGGCAAAGGGGAAAAATGGGATTATGACTCCCTTGATGCTTTCCTGACCAATCCCAAAGCCTATATTGCTGGGACTGCGATGAGCTATGCCGGTCTGGCAGATCCGGCCAAGCGGGCTGATCTGATTGCCTATTTACGCAATCTGGCGGATACGCCGGCCCCGCTGCCTGCCAAATAATTTCACAAGGCTCAATAATCAAAAAACCGCTTGGGAGACGAGTTCCCAAGCGGTTTTTTTATGATCTCTATTTTTATAATCATTGATCAACTGGTCAAATATGACCAAATTGAACTAAAATCGGCCTATTTAGGGGCCAAAACCATAATCATCTGCCGGCCTTCGAGCATCGGTTCTGATTCGATTTTGGAAATATCGAACATTTCAGCCTTCAC
>CAWUMW010000002.1:0-41219 GCA_963923415.1 uncultured Hyphomicrobiales bacterium
GAGGGGGCGGGAAGGGCTGGGTCATGCCGCTCTTTTATCAGAGCGGGCGGGGTGGGAAAAGGCAAAATGTAATACTGTTACAAAACTGAAATTTTCTTTTATTTTTCAAGTAAATAAGAAAACTTTAAAAAGGATGATATTGGTATAACCAGGTTTCACTGAGTAGGGTTGATCCGTTTTTTAAGATGCAGCGCAGTTCAACTGGATCGGTGCCGGTAACGGTGAGATCAAAAATCGCCCGCCAATGTCCCGCCACATCATTGGGGAGTGCTTCCATCAAGACGGGTGACACCGTGCCCCGCGAGGCAGACATGTGAGCCTCCGGTAATGTTCCAAACGGGAGTTTGGCGAGAGAGCCGCCCAGAAATTCAACCGCGAATTTGCGCACACCGGCCGGACGGGGGTGGCCGGGTTGGCCGCCGCGGCCGATGCGGGTGGCAACACAGCGCGCTAAAGCGGAGGGATAAGGTTCATCAGCCAGCCAATGCAGGCGATAAGCGAGATCAAGGCGTTGCCCGGCCCGGGTTGGTTCATCGGGTACCCACATAGCGACGATATTGTCATGAATTTCGTCATCTGTTGGCAATTCGGTCAGTTGCACGGCGCCTTTGCCCCACGACCCGAGCGGTTCAACCCAAGTGGAAGGGCGTTTGTGATACAGCACACCATCGAGATAGTGATCGACTTGGCGGTCGCGTTGCATCAACCCAAAGCCGCGCGGATTGTGGTCGAGAAAACTCGATATTTTGGCGCTGCTTGGATTGTTGAGCGGTCTCCAAATCCGCTCGCCTTGACCTGTCCAAATCGCCAGACCGTCTGAATCATGGACTTCGGGTCGCCAATCGATCCCCTCTGGTTTGCGGGCTTCGCCATACCAAAACATCGAAGTCAGAGGGGCAAGACCCAGTCGTTCAACAGGTTTGCGCAGCATCAGATGGGCTTGAATTTCCATCACCACACCTTTGGTGCGGCGTAATTCGAACCGATAGGCCCCGGTGAGGCTGGGTCCATCCAGAAGCGCTGATACGATCACAGGGTCGGAGGCGTGGCGGGCAGGCTCAAACCAAAAATGGGTAAAATCTGGAAATTCTTCCGGTTGCGCAGTGCCGGGGGCCAATGCAATGCCGCGCGCCGAAAGGCCGACCTGTCCCAATTCACCAACTGCCCGAAAATAGGAGGCGCCTAAAAAGGTGGCCCAAGGCTCGCGCTGTTTCCAGTTTTTATGCTGGCGACGGCCCGGATCCCATGCTGATTTGAAACGGTCTTCTTGCACCCAAAATCCGGCAAAGGCAGAGGGTTGGGCAGGTAATTGAGCAGCCACATGATCGGGTCCGCCCATAAAATAGGACGGATTATAGAGGATCTCGCGCGCTTTTTGATGGGCAACCGCATGCATTTTAACGGTTTTTGGAAAATAGCGCCCGACATGTTGAAAGGTTACCGGATAGGTTGAGGGACCATCCGCCCATAAAGCGGCATCCGTATTGAAGCGTAATTTGCCATGCGCATCATAATCAATTTTTTGCACAAGAGCCGGATCGGGGCGCGGGGGAGGCGTATAGGGCTGTTGGGCCAGCGCATTCGCTCTCGCAATCAGGGCGTCAAATGAAAAAGGTTCAGCGGGGCCATAAGCGAGCGTTGGATGGGGCGCTTGCGTGGCTGAGACCGGACCGACTGAGGTCGCGGCTGCAAAGGCGAGTGCCAATTGATTGAAATGCCTGCGGTCGAGCCCCATAATACTCGATCCTTAACGATTGAGTGGTTCCATTTTCAGGGCGCGCCGTAAAAATAAAAACAATGCATAGGCGCCAAGGACGGAAAAGACGGCCATCAAAGCATGTTCAATCGTGGTGCCGAGTTGCAGCCAGCCTGCAATGGCCCATCCTGAAGCCAGCGCGACACCAAAAATTTCTGC
Source organism: uncultured Hyphomicrobiales bacterium (assembly GCA_963923415.1). Taxonomy (GTDB): domain Bacteria; phylum Pseudomonadota; class Alphaproteobacteria; order Rhizobiales; family Beijerinckiaceae; genus CAIYZJ01. The sequence goes on from CAWUMW010000002.1 coordinate 1,916, forward strand.
GCCCACTAAAATGACCAGTGAAACAATGGTTGTCAGATTGCGCCAATTCATGCCGTTTTTCTTGCTCACCACTTTTGCTCCTCGATCTAGGCTTGACCTTTGCACTATAACGGGTCGAGATGGGGTGCAAGCGGCATTATGGCTGTGACCCCCAAGAATGGGTCGAAATAAGGAATAAAGTGAGGAAATGATGACGAAGGAGTCCCCCCGTTTTGGTCATGCTGGAGTGGCCGCACCCCATCATTTGGCCGCCCAAGCAGGACAAGCGGTGCTGGCGCAAGGCGGGAATGCCATTGAGGCCATGGTGGCCATGGGGGCCGCTATCGCGGTGGTTTACCCGCATATGACAGGAATTGGGGGCGATGGATTTTGGATCATTCATGATCCTTCTGGCAAAGTTCATGCGCTTGACGCGTCCGGTTTTGCGGGATCAGGGGCGACGGTGAAAGCCTATCGGGATGTGGGTCTTGATGTTATTCCAGTGCGTGGAGCTTATGCGGCCTTGACGGTGCCGGGAGCGGTGGCAGGCTGGCGGTCGGCGCTTGAATTGGCGCGAGCCTGTGGCGGTCGTTTGCCGCTTGCCGATCTTTTACAGGCTGCAATTCGCTATGCAAGAGAGGGTGTGCCGGTTTCTAAGGGCGAAGGCGGTTATATCATCAAGGAAGAAGAGGGGCTGCATGCGGCGTCTGGCTTTGCGGCGCATTACATGCAAGACGGCGCGCGGTTTCAAGGTGGCGTGATCCGCCGCTTGCCTGCTTTAGCGGCCACTTTGGAGCAGCTTGCGACAGCGGGATTAGAGGACTATTACCGCGGGGATGTGGCGCGGGAAATCGCCCATGATTTTCAAGCCTTGCATGGATTTGTCACGCGGGATGATTTGCGGCGTTACACCACCCATTGGCGCGCACCATTGCAAACCAAAGCCTATGGCGCCACACTTTATAACCACCCTCCGTCCAGCCAAGGTCTTGCGCAATTATTGATGCTTGGCATTGCAGAAAAGGCTGGGATCACTCGTCTTGATGATGCAACAAGCGTGCATCGGCTGGTTGAGATTATTAAACGCGTTTGGCGGATACGGGACGGGGTCGTTACTGATTTTGATTATCTTCAACATGATCCCCAATCGTTTCTAACAGCAGAGCGCTTTGAACGCGAAGCCGCCATGATTATGCCGGAGCGGGCGGCTCCTTATCCTTTGCCTGATTTTGGCGAGGGGGACACGGTTTGGATGGGCGCAATTGATGCGCAAGGCATGGCAGTATCTTATATTCAGTCGATCTTTTGGGAGTTTGGATCGGGTGTCGTTTTGCCACGTACCGGTATTTTGCTGCAAAATCGCGGCATGGCTTTTTCTCTGAATGAAAACGCGCGCAATCCTTTGCGTCCTGGGCGGCGTCCTTTCCACACCCTCAATCCGCCATTAGCGGTTTTTGCGGATGGTCGGGTAATGTCCTATGGCACCATGGGCGGGGATCCTCAGCCACAAATCACGGCGCAAACCTTTATACGCAAAGCGGTTGAGCAATGCTCAGTGAGCGCCGCTTTGGATAAGCCGCGTTTTGTGTTTGGTCGGGCGTGGAAAGCCGAACACGCAACCATTAAACTTGAACGCAGAATCGATCCATCAATTGCCAACCAGTTACAAAAATGGGGGCATCAGGTTGAATGGTTTAATCATGATTATGTCAGTGCCGTAGGGCATGCCGGCATGTTGGTGCGCGATTCAAAAACGGGTGCGATTGAAGCGGATCACGATCCGCGGGCCGATGGCGGGGCCTTGGGTTTATAGGGCCACCAGTTTATAGAGCCGCCATTAGAAATTTTCTGGGATAAAACTTAACTTAAAAGGGTGAATGGGATGACAATGTTAAAAGACGATCCTTACCATGCGTTTTTACCATATCCGGCGGTCGATGTACCCCATCGGCCGAATGGGCCGCTCGCCGGTCTCTCGGTGGCGGTGAAAGATATTTTTGATGTGAAGGGTTATCCCACCGGATGTGGGCAACCGCATGCACTGGCTTTGTCGGGCGTAAAAGCCCGCACCGCGCCTTTCGTGCAAATGTTTTTAGATGCTGGGGCGCATTTTGTTGGCAAGACACATACGGTTGAATTGGCCTTTTCATTGAATGGCAAAAATATTCATTTCGGAACCCCCATTAATCCGGCAGCGCCTGACCGGATTCCGGGCGGCTCATCTTCGGGGTCAGCCTCTGCGACAGCGGGGGGGCAATGCGATATCGGCTTAGGATCGGATACAGGTGGTTCGGTGCGTGGCCCTGCGAGCTATTGTGGGCTGTTTGGCCTGCGGCCCACGCATGATCGGTTGCCGTTAGACGACACGATGCCGCTGGCAGGAAGTTTTGACACGCCCGGTTGGTTTACGCGCGATGCACAAACTTTCACACGCGTGGCAGATGCGATTTTGGGCCAAGACCCGCATCCGCTCCCTGCCCAGCCGCGCTTTATCCTTGCGACAGATTTGTTAGAGCAGACTGATCCGGAAGCCCGTAAAATTTTCACCAAAGCTTTTGAGACTCTGGAGCGGATGGTTGCCCCTCTTCACAAACAGACGGTGATTGCCCCGGATTTCGATACGCTGTTTTGGGCGTTTCGTTATTTGCAAGGGCATGAAGCGTGGCAAGCGCATGGCGCCTTTATCGAGCGCCATCGCCCAAGCCTTGGCCCGGGTGTGTTGGAGCGGTTTGAATTTGCCAGCAAGGTAACTGATGAGCAGGCGGCAACGCATGCCAAAGCACGGGCCACTTTCCGGGCGCATTTGGAAGCGGTGTTGGGACAAGATGGCGTGCTTGTTTTGCCAACCGTTCCCGATGTGCCCTCTTTATTGTCAGCCCCTGAATCAGAGCTTGAGGTCCAGCGCAATCAATCGATGCGTTTGTTATGCGCCTCGGGTTTAAGCGGCTGTCCGCAAGTGAGCATTCCGCTGCTCACTAAGGATGGTGCGCCGATGGGTATTTCTCTGCTGGGGCCACGCGGATCAGACAAGAGCCTGTGCCATTTGGCCTCTGCAGTTTTTCAGCGGATGCGCACGCAACACGCTTGATGAATTTTTAGCGCATGAGCTTCAGGACCGTTTCGACGGCCCTGGAGTTCCCCAATGCCAAAAATCATGGCCTTCTCTCGCATAGGCATCAGCTAACACCATTTGGTGCACTTCAGTGGCCCCATCGACCAAGCGGGCCTGTCGCGCATAGCGATAAATCCATTCTAGAATTGTATCGCGCGAATAGCCGCGTGCCCCATTGATCTGGATCCCAATATCGGCCGCTTTGTGCAGTGTATCAGCGACATGCACTTTGGCCATGGAAATAGCTTTGCGGGCAAAATCGCCTTGATCTAACAACCACGCAGCACGCATCACCAAGAGGCGTCCGATTTCGATATCCATTGCCAGCCCGCCCAATTTAATGCGGATTGACTCGCGGTCTGCAAGACGCATACCAAATCCACTACGTTCATTGGCATAGTCTTGAGCAATTTCCATGCAGCGTTTGGAAAGACCCAGCCAGCGCATGCAATGCGTGAGGCGGGCTGGTCCGAGCCGAACTTGGGTGAGCTTTAAGCCGTCTCCGACAAGGCCCAAAACATTTTCGTCTTGAACTTCCAATCCATCAAATAATACTTCGCAATGTCCGCCATGTTCTTCCGGGCCCATAATTTCAATGCGCCGTTTGATCGACCAGCCCGGCTGGTCTTTGTGATAGAGGAATGCGGTGAGGCCTTTACGCGGATCATCTGAGGTGCGGGCGATCAAAATAAAATGGCTGGCTTCTTCCGCGCCGGTGATAAACCATTTATGCCCATGGATGCGCCAACCGGTTGGTGTTTTTTCAGCCCGTGTTTTGATCATGCCCGGATCGGATCCACCACCCGGATGCGGTTCTGTCATCACAAAGGCAGAGCGGACCTGACCCTCCACAATCGGCGTGAGCCATTGCTTTTTTTGTGCCTCAGTGGCGCGCTTGGCTAACAGATTCATATTGCCGTCATCAGGAGCAGCGCAGTTAAAGACACAAGGCCCAAAGAGTGAATAATTGGCCTCTTCATAAAGCGCAGCCCAAGCGGTCATGGGCAGGCCCATCCCTCCCCATTCCTGAGGCACTTGCGGGGCCCATAATCTTTGCGCTTTGGCCCGTTCACGTAACTGGTTGAGTGTATCGAGTCGGATATTGTCATGCGCATCCCAATGGGCGCGATCCTGTTCAACAGGAAGGATGTGCTGATGCACAAAATCATGGACGGATTGGCGTAGGTGCTCAATAGATGGGGGAAGTGTAAAATCCATGATCCTTTTTCCTTCTTATTAAAATCCTGTCAGATGGCCGCCATCAACGGTTAAAACACTGCCTGTGATAAAGCGTCCGGCTTGGGAGGCAAGGAGCAGAAGCGGGCCGTCAAAATCACCCTCCTGTCCAAACCGTCCGAGTGGAATATCTTTGAGCAGGGTTTGCCCAGTCTGCGAATGGAGAAAATCGCGGTTGATGTCTGTGATAGCATAACCGGGGGCAAGTGCATTGACGCGGATTCCGCGCCCTCCAAGTTCAAGGGCCATGGCACGCGTTAACTGAATGACGCCAGCTTTTGAGGCGCAATAAGCTGCCACACCCTTTTTAACATTGAGGCCAAGGATGGATGCAATATTGATGATGCTGCCAGCACTATGATGGGCAATCATACGTTGAGCGACAGCTTGGGCGGTAAACATGACCGCATCAAGATTGAGGGCGAGGGTTTTGGACCAGTCTTCGCGCGGTGTCTCAACAAAGCGGGCAGACGTTGCAAGGCCTGCATTGTTGATCAGCACTGTTGGGGGTCCAAATGTGGTTTCGGTGGCCTCAAGCATCTGCGCAATTCCCGCGGGCGTTGTTAGATCCGCCGTAACAGCCAATGCCGTGCCCCCACGCTCCTGAATGCGCGCGACATGTTGGGTCAACAGATCAGAGCGGCGCGCGACCAAAACAGTTTTTGCCCCATGAGCGGCCAAGATTTCAGCAAAGCGAACCCCCAGTCCTGACGAGGCGCCGGTAACAATGGCAATCTGTCCCTCAAGGTCAAACAGAGTGGAGGCTTTGTGAAGCGGGGCGGATAGGGTCATAAGGAGATCCTTCGGGCAGGCCAGACTGAATGAACACGGCTATGATGGCCTTTTTCATGCAGTTCGCCAAGCATGATTTGATCAAAGAGACGGGAAGACCATGCGTGTGGAGCGCCAGACCGTTTACAAAAGCTTGGCTTCTATGTGATAAAGCGGATCGTATTTTGCTGATCCCGCGGCCTTTTGCGGGTCAAATCCAGTCTTCGAGTGAAGCCATGTCTCATCATTCTCCCTCCTCTCCCGGTGCGCCTCATGATGATCATCATGATCATCATGATCACGACCATCATCACCACCATGACCATGATCACGACCACGATCATGGGTCTGACTTATCTGAAGCGGCGATTAGGGTGCGGGCTCTTGAAACCATTTTGACGCAGAAAGGTTATGTGGACCCCGCAGCGCTCGATTTGATCATTGAAACTTATGAAACAAAAATTGGTCCGCGCAATGGAGCGCGCGTTGTCGCGCGGGCTTGGACCGATCCAGCCTATCATGCACGCTTGCTGCAAGACGGCACGGCGGCCATTGCTGAATTGTCTTATGCGGGGCGGCAGGGAGAACATATTAAGGTTGTTGAAAATCAAGATGGTTTGCACCACGTGATCGTATGTACGTTGTGTTCGTGTTATCCGTGGCCAGTTCTTGGCTTGCCGCCCGTATGGTATAAATCTGCACCCTATCGGTCCCGCGTTGTGATTGAGCCGCGCGCTGTGCTTGAGGAATTTGGATTATTATTGCCGCAGAGCACGACCATAAAAGTATGGGATTCAACCGCTGAATTACGGTATCTGGTTTTGCCGCAGCGGCCAGCAGGCACGCAAGGATGGAGTGAAGAACAGTTAGCGCAGCTTGTCACGCGCGATAGCATGATCGGCACAGGTCTCGCTTTGAGTGTGGAGCAGTTTGAGAAAGGGCAGACCCAATGAATGGCCCTCAGGATCTTGGGGGGATGATGGGTTTTGGACCTATCAGTCCTGAAATCGATGAACCGGTTTTTCATGCAGAATGGGAAAAAAGAGCTTTAGCGATTACATTGGCAGCGGCCGCTTTGGGGGAATGGAATTTGGATATGGGCCGCCATGCGCGTGAAAGCCTGCATCCGGCTATTTATTATTCAGCCTCTTATTATGAAATTTGGACGCGTGCACTCGCCACCATGTTGATGGAGCGCAAGATGATTAGCGCTGAGGAGCTTGCGCAGGGGCATGCGCTTTATCCCCCTGTTGCAACTCAAAAGCCCTGTGCCCATGCGGCGCAGATTGAAAAGGGACTGGCGGCTGGAACACCCTATACGCGGCCTGCTAAAGGGCCTGCGCGCTTTAAGACGGGTGATGTCGTGTACACACGGCAGATCCATCCCAAAACCCATACCCGTTTGCCGCGTTATGCGCGCGGAAAACAGGGAGTGATTGAGGCCGTTCATGGAGTGTTTGTTTTTCCAGACAGCCACGCCCACGGGCTCGGGGAAGATCCGCATTGGTGTTATTCAGTTTGTTTTCGTGCCCAAGACCTGTGGGGTGAGTCGGCGGACCCGACGGTGCAGGTGAATGTGGATTGTTGGGAGCCCTATTTGCAGGGGGTTGCAGCATGACAGAGCATCAAACACTTTTGACCCATCTGCCTGATTTGCCGTGTGATGCTGAGGGGCCTGTGTTTCGGGAGCCTTGGGAGGCGCAGGCTTTTGCCATGGCAGTGCGCGCGCATGAAAGCGGTTTGTTTACTTGGCCGGAATGGGCGGCGACATTGGCACAGCAAATCAAACTGGCGCAGGCGCATGGTGATCCTGATACGGGCGAAACTTATTATACGCATTGGCTAGCGGCTCTTGAGCATTTAGTCATCGCAAAGGGGACGATTTCCGCCGATGCGTTGAGTGCGTTGCAACAAGCATGGGCGCGGGCAGCACAGGCCACGCCGCATGGTCAACCTATTGTGCTGCAAAATGATCCTATGGCGCCGTCACAAGCAGGGTGATCCCTAACACGGTTACCAAAGCAGCGGCCGCCACCTCTGCGCTGCGGAGCAGGAGGGAGGTGCGCGGATTGTCTAAGCCGCCCCCTAATGTCAGGGCCGTGTTTTTGGCGAGGACCGCCAAAGCCGCCAAAGCGCCGGTGGTCAGCGCTGTGCCTGCAGCCATCACAAGGGCAGCGGCCATACCAAGCGGCAACATTTTTTGTGCCAAGGCAAAAACCAGCACCAGAATAGCCCCCGAACAGGGACGTATCCCCGCCGCCACAATCGCCATCCCCATCTCTCGGCGGGTTGCAGTATCATCGGCTAAGGGCGCGTGATGGTGGCAGCATGCGTCTTCAGACAGATGGGCTGCGCTGTGTGAATGGGCATGAGCATGAGAGTGAGAATGTGAATGTGAATGGGCCTGCATAAGCGAGGATGTCAGGGAGGAGGGCATCAAACGGGTGAGATGATGCAGAAAGCTGCCACTTTTTCTCCACAGCAATGCGCCGCCGACACAGGCGACAGCGGCAAAACTTAATCGTTCAACATGATTGGCGATCAAGGACATGCTGCTTGCGGTGACGCGCAACACAACCGCTAAAATGGCTACCAAGGCAATCGCCACAAGTGCTTGCAGTAAAGCTGCCGCCACAGCCATCAGTAAGCCGCGGTGCAAGGCGCGTTCACTGGCTAGGACATAGGCCGCGATCACGGCCTTTCCATGACCGGGACCAGCCGCATGAATGACACCGTAAAGAAAGCTCAAGACCAGTATCCACAGGCCTGCTTGTGGATTTTGGCTCACGTCTTTGAAGGTTGCCGTGATTTCTTTCGAGAACACACTTTGCCAATCGCTGATCAGGCCTGCCAAGCCTTGCGCTTTGCCCGCCGCTTCGTTGAGCCCCATTCCGAATGGATGCCGGGCTGGTGCTGCGCTCGGTGCGGTGGGATCAAACAGAACAAACACGCCATAGATCAGCAAGCTGGCGATAAACAGCGCCCCCGCCATAATCAGGAGACGCAGAAGCCATTGTTTGGGGGCGTCAGTGCGAAGCATCAACATCAAAGGCGCTTTCATCGTGCTTGAGGCATTAGGGGCAGGCCATCACGGCGCGATTAACAAATTGCGCACTAAAATCGGCCTTTGCTGATAATTGTTGGAAGATGTTTTCACTCAAAGGTTGACCGGCGGGGAGATCTGATTTTGGTCGGGTCAGTGTGATCAAACAGCCCGTTGGGCCACCAGCGTTTTGAACCGCTTTGTCATCCTCCGCAAAGGTAAAAGAAACAAAAAACGTCGGATCATATAATTCAAAGGCTGTGACGCGGTTCAATTTAGCTGGGTTTTTGAGCGGTAGAGTGAAATGAAGCGACAAGACCCCTTTGTCATACTCCATCCAATAGTCAAAGGGTTTGGCAAAGGCTTGCACTTTGCCATCGACTTTTAATCGACTGAAATAATCGAATTCAACCAGCGAGGTGGCATTTTCCTCTGCTAACGGGGCAAGAGTTTGGCGGCTCACTTGCCCGCTTTTATCAAGCGGCAGACCTTGCACAGCATAGGTCGAATAGGCTTCGTCAAATTGCCAGTGATGGCGGATGGCGCTGAGCGTGCCATCGGCACCAAATACAATTTCGCTGCGCGCCTTCACCCACACATGCGGATGGGCTTGAGCCGGAGTGATGAGTCCCCCGACCGCCAGCATCATCAAACTAGCCCATAGACGGCCTAAGAGGCGATGCATCCTCACTCCTTTGAGATTGTTGCAACTGGGATTGTCTCACGCGGACACCCGAATCAGGGGTCTTGTTTGGATACTACGTTAAACATTGCGGCCAAAGCATGATATTGACGCTTCCGGACAATTATGTCAGCATTGCTGACATAATTGCGGGACCGGGGTCGTTCCCGGCCGATATCTGCTAAAATGGCAGGATCTGGTTTGGCCGTGCGTATTTTAAATGGGGAGGGAACTCAATGGACGATTTAGGCCAATCCCTGATGCGCCCGCCCGTCTCGCTGGATGATAAATATAATCTTGATCAGCATCACGTCTTTATGACGGGCACTCAGGCTGTCATTCGGATGTTGTTGATGCAGCATGCGCGTGATCAGAAGGCTGGACGATCAACCGCTGGATTTATTTCCGGATATCGAGGCTCGCCTTTAGGGGCGCTTGATCAGCACTTGGAGCGCAATCGAGCAGCGCTGTCGCGCGCAGCGATTCAATTTACGCCCGGTCTGAATGAGGAGCTTGCGGCGACGGCGTGTTGGGGCACACAACAGGCGGAAATGCGCGGCGAAGGGCTCTATGATGGGGTTTTTGCACTATGGTATGGCAAAGGGCCGGGGGTTGATCGCTCGGGGGATGTGTTTCGACATGCGAATATGGCGGGGACATCGCCATGGGGTGGCGTGCTGGCCTTGATGGGGGATGATCACACCGCAGAGAGTTCAACAACGGCCCATCAATCTGAATTTACTTTTGTCGATGTGATGATGCCGATTCTTAACCCGGCAGGGGTGCAGGAAATTTTGGATTTTGGCCTTTATGGCTATGCGATGTCGCGCTTTACCGGAACGTGGACAGCCCTCAAAGGGGTGAAAGATACGGTGGAATCCACGGCTGTGGTCGATGGCACATTGGACCGGGTGAGCATCACGATACCAACGGATTTTCAAATGCCGCCTGGCGGATTGAATATCCGGCCGCGCGACGGCATTTTAGCGATGGAGGAGCGCTTACAAGATTACAAGCGAGACGCCATGCTGGCGTTTTTGCGGGTTAATCCGCTGAATAAAATCATTTTTACGGGAGGTCCAGCGCCGCGCTTGGGCATTGTGACTTTAGGAAAAAGTTATCTAGATGTTCGGCAAGCGCTGGAGGATTTGGGTATTGATGAGGCGAAGGCCAATCAATTCGGATTACGTCTTTATAAAATCGGATGCGCATGGCCGCTTGAGCCTGAAGGTTTAAAAGATTTTGTCAAAGGATTAGACCTCGTCATCGTTGTTGAAGAAAAGCGTTCGCTGGTTGAAGTGCAGCTGCGCGAGGAATTATACGGGAGCGCGCATCAACCGCTTTGCATTGGTAAAAAAGACGAACGTGGGGACTGGCTGTTTCCGGTTAAAGGCGCGCTCGATCCCAATCATATCGCCATTGCCGTGGGTCGGCGCTTGTTAAACTTTGTTGAAAGCGACGAGATCCGCCAGCGGGTTGCGCGCCTTGAGCAAGTGCAAGCGCATTTGAGTCAGGTTCAAGAAGTGGGCGCCCGTATTCCGCATTTTTGTTCGGGTTGTCCGCATAACAGCTCCACCAAAGTGCCAGATGGCATGCGCGCTTATGCCGGGATCGGTTGCCATTATATGGCGCAGTGGATGGACCGCTCAACAGAAGGCTTTACCCAGATGGGCGGTGAGGGGGCCAATTGGGTTGGTGAAGCACCGTTTTCAAAGCGCTCTCACATATTCCAAAATTTGGGCGATGGCACCTATAATCATTCGGGCATTTTGGCAATCCGCTATGCTATCGCTGCGCAGACAACCATGACCTATAAAATCTTATTCAACGATGCCGTGGCTATGACTGGGGGCCAACATCATGAAGGCGGGTTGAGCGTTGATCAAATTGCGCGTCAGGTTGCAGCTGAAGGCGTCAAACGGATCATGCTGGTCTCGGATGAGCCAGACAAATATCCGCAGGCCATCCAATGGCCGGAGGGTTTAACACGTCATCACCGCTCTGAACTTGATCAGGTTCAGCGCAGTCTCGCCGAACAACCGGGTGTGAGTGTTTTGATTTATGATCAAACCTGTGCTGCGGAAAAGCGGCGGCGGCGTAAACGCGGTTTGATGCCTGATCCGGATCAACGGGTCTTTATCAATGCTTTGGTTTGTGAAGGCTGCGGCGATTGTGGGATCAAATCAAATTGTGTCTCGATCCAGCCTTTAGAGACAGAATTTGGACGCAAGCGGCAAATTGATCAATCAAATTGCAATAAAGATTTTTCCTGTCTGGATGGATTTTGCCCTTCTTTTGTCACGGTTCAAGGGGCAGAGATACGCAAAGCTGCTCCCGTTCAGGCCGCGATGGATTGGGACGCGATCCCACTCCCTGTTTTGCCTGTCTTAGATCGCACCTATGGGCTGATCGTCACGGGGGTCGGGGGCACGGGTGTGGTAACGGTGGGTGCGATATTAGGCATGGCCGCGCATCTTGAGGGCAAAGGCTGCGGCATGATTGATATGGCGGGTCTTGCGCAAAAAGGGGGAGCGGTGTTTAGCCATGTGCGTTTGGCCCCTCGCCCTGCTGATATTCATGCCATTCGTGTTTCTGCCGGCAAAGCGGATTTGGTGTTAGGATGTGATCTGGTTGTTACAGGCAGTCGCCATGTCTTGGCGGGTGTGCAGCCCGGCAGCAGTTTTATTGTTGCCAATAGTCAAGAAGTCATGCCCGGTGATTTTACCCGGCATCCCGATTATCACTTAGGGGCAGAGCGCATTAAAAAGGCGTTACGGGATGCAGCAGGAACTGATGGCGTTGTGTTTATCAATGCAAGCGCAATGGCGGCCCGGTTATTAGGCAATACAATCGCTGCGAATTTGTTTTTACTAGGCTATGCCTTTCAGCTTGGCAAAGTGCCGCTTTCAGGGGCCTCTCTGACGCAAGCCATTACATTAAACGGGGAAGCGGTGGCGATGAACTTGGCCGCATTTCACTGGGGGCGTTTGGCAGCGCATGATCCTGAGCGTGTGGCGCAGTTGATGGCGGCTGATCACGACCAAACCAAATTAGATCAGGATACGCCAGACCATCCTCTCTCGCTGGATGCGCTAATTGCCCACCGCCATCATGAATTAACGCGCTATCAGTCTCGTGCTTATGCGCAACGCTATAGCGATTATGTAGGAAAAGTGCGGGCCGCAGAGCACAAAGCGCTGCCCGGTCAAACAGCTTTAACCGAAGCGGTTGCGCGCGCGCTCTTTAAAGTGATGGCGATTAAGGATGAATATGAGGTGGCCCGGCTCTATAGCGATGGGCGCTTTAAAAAACAGCTAGAGGCGCAATTTGCGCAGTATCAATCGCTCACCTATCATTTGGCGCCTCCCTTATGGGGCAAAAAAGATGCACAGGGTCATCCGGTCAAATCACGCTTCGGAGCCAAGATGGGCTGGCTGTTTCATGGCTTGGCGGCCCTGCGCTTTTTGCGCGCCACCCCGCTGGATCTGTTTGGTTTCACACAAGAACGCCGGATGGAACGCGATCTGATCCGACGGTATCGCAGCATGATCGATGCGCTGTTACCTGATCTTGATGCAGCGCATCATTCATGCGCGGTTGAGATCGCCACATTGCCAATGGGCGTGCGGGGATTTGGCCATGTCAAAATAAAGAATTTGCAGGACATGCAGACAAAATATGAAGCGCTGCAAAGCCAGTATCAGGCTTTATCTCAATCGCCCTTAACCCGTGCACAGGCTGCTGAATAAATATTGTGCAATGCAGTAAATTGCCTAAATTTGTGAAACGACACTGGCTGTCTATAAGCCAAAGGTGTTGGTTGTTTCCATTTCCCCTTATCCCTTAAATAACACTTTCGAACATGGGTTCGCATGCTTTGGTCATTGTCCGTTATGCAAGGCTTGCGGGGCATCCACGTTATACCGGTATGAAAGCAAAATAAGACAAGGTCTTCACAGAGGTCTTATAAAAGAGGGGAGTGCTGCCTTGTTGTCGCATGAGAAGACATTTCCGCAGCTTCTAATGCGCAATGCAGCCGTGCGGGGCGACCGCCCTGCTTTGCGTCATAAATATCTTGGCATCTGGCAAACATGGACATGGTCTGATGTGGCAGAGACAGTGCGCTCTTATGCGCAGGGTCTTTATGATCGGGGTTTACGGCATGGCGACACCATTGCGGTGATCGGAAGCAATCGGCCCAAATTATATTGGACCATGATGGCGGCTCAATGTTTGGGTGCGATTCCGGTGCCCGTGTATGCAGATTCTGTGGCCGAAGAAATGGTTTTTGTGCTTGAGAATGCGGGGGTCAAAATGGCCGCCGTGCAGGATCAAGAACAAGTCGATAAAGTCTTTTCAATCATAGATCGGTTGCCGGCTCTGGCATGGGTTTTTTATGATTGGGGCCGGGGGCTGCGTGATTATGAAGAGCCGCGCCTGATTGCCATTGATCAGTTGATTGATGAGGGGCGCGAACATCTGGATCGGAACCCGCAAACGATCAAGCATCTTGATGATATGATTTTGTCGGGGCAGGGAAGCGATATTTCGGTTATCCTTTATACATCTGGCACAACCGGACGCTCGAAAGGGGTGATGTTGTCGGCAGAGCGCTGCATTGCAGCGGCGCGTGACAGCGTGATCTTTGATAAGCTCAATGAAAATGATCAAGTGCTCGCTTACCTGCCTTTGGCATGGGTAGGGGATCACTATATGAATTATGCGCAAGGTCTGGTGGCAGGTTTTTGTATGGCCTGTCCGGAAAGCCCTGATACGATTGAGCAGGATTTACGCGAGATCGGTCCGACCTTTTATTTTGCTCCGCCACGGGTGTTTGAAAATCTCCTCACGCGCGTGATGATCCGCATGGAGGATGCCAGTGCGCCGAAGCGGTGGTTGTTTCAAACCTTCATTGATGTTGCGCGCCGTTATGGTGAGCGCATTTTAAATGGCAAATCGGTGCCTCTTTCTGGGCGTGTTCTTTATGCATTGGGAGAAGTGCTGATTTATGGCCCGTTGAAAAATGTGTTGGGTTTTTCACGTGTTCGGGTTGGCTATACGGCAGGGGAAGCGATTGGGCCAGAACTGTTTTCCTTCTATCGGTCGTTGGGGATTAATCTCAAACAGCTTTATGGTCAGACCGAGGCGTTTCTTTATGTCACCGTGCAACCTGATGGTGAAATTCGCGCCGATACGGTAGGGCCGCTTGCACCAAATGTAGAAGTCAAACTAACAGAAACGGGTGAGGTACTGTTCAAGTCCCCCGGTATGTTTGTTGGCTATTACGCTGATCAAGAAAAAACTGATGAGACGATGACCGAAGATGGTTTTGTGCGCACAGGGGACGCAGGATTTTTCGAGCCTGAATCTGGCCATTTAAAAATCATTGACCGTGCAAAAGATGTCGGTAAGTTGACGACGGGGGCGTTGTTTCCGCCCAAATATGTCGAGAACAAACTTAAATTTTTCCCCAATATCAAAGAAGCGGTCTTGTTTGGTGATGGGCATGATTATGCAACCTGTTTCATCAATATTGATTTGACGGCTGTTGGTAATTGGGCAGAGCGTAACAATGTCTCTTATGCCTCTTATCAAGAATTAGCAGGACATCCGGATGTCTATGCGATGATTGCGGGCCATGTGCAGGAGACGAATCGAATTTTGGCTACCGAGCCGATGATGGCGGGAGCACAAATCAAGCGGTTCTTGATTTTGCATAAAGAGCTTGATGCGGATGATGGCGAATTGACACGCACACAAAAAGTCAGACGCGGTTTTATTGCCGAACGGTATGCGCCTTTGATTGAAGCGCTCTATAACGGCACAAAAGAAGCCGATATTACAACCGAAGTGATTTTTGAGGATGGGCGTAAGGGATCAATTTCGGCGCGGGTTAAAATTGCTGACTGCGACATTGTGCCGAGTCTTTCTGCGCAGGAGAAAGCCGCATGATGCAGACCTATCACCAAATTGCACGGGGCGATATTTTATTGTCTGTGGATCATGTATCTTTGGCTTTTGGTGGAGTCAAAGCGATTACGGAAGTCTCCTTTGATATTCGCAAAGGCGAGATCCGTGCCATTATCGGGCCGAATGGTGCCGGTAAAACCTCGATGCTCAATGTCATCAACGGATTTTATCATCCGCAAAAAGGCAAGATAACATTTAAAGGGCTCACACGCTCTCGCATGCGTCCGTCGGTGGCAGCACGCCAAGGCATTGCACGAACCTTTCAGAATGTGGCTTTGTTTAAAGGCATGTCGACCTTGGACAATATTATGGCCGGACGCACTTTGAAAATGGGGCGGAATTTTTTCTGGCAATGTTTGCGTCATGGCCCCGCTTTACGGGAAGAAATTCGGCATCGTGAATTTGTCGAGGACATCATCGATTTTTTAGAAATTCAGGCGATCCGCAAAGTTCCTGTTGGTAAATTGCCGTATGGTTTGCAAAAGCGGGTTGAGTTAGGCCGGGCCTTGGCGATGGAGCCTGATTTATTGTTGCTGGATGAACCGATGGCGGGCATGAACCTTGAAGAAAAGGAAGATATGTCGCGCTTTATTATTGATGTGAACCAGCAATACGGCACAACCATTGCCTTGATCGAACATGATATGGGCGTGGTGATGGATTTGTCTGATCGTGTGGTGGTGCTTGAATATGGCCATAAATTGGCTGATGGCACGCCGGATGAAGTCAAGGCCAATGAGGATGTCATTAAAGCCTATTTGGGCGTGGCGCATTAAAGGGGCAGCGTGATGGATATTTTATTCAAAGTCCTGATCGACCCGTTTTTACAAATGGGCAGCGCGCCTGATTTGTTTGTGCAAACGATCTGGGAAGGCCTAGTGACAGGTGTGCTCTATGCGCTGATCGCGCTGGGTTTTGTGTTAATCTTTAAAGCCTCTGGCGTGTTTAATTTTGCTCAAGGCATTATGGTGGTGTTTGCGGGCCTGACTTTGGTCGGTCTTTACGAAATGGGCTTGCCAGCGCCTGTGGCGCTTTTGGTGACTTTGGCGGTCATGTATGGGTTGGCGGTCACCATCGAGCGCGTTGTTTTACGCCCCCTTGTCAATCAGCCCGATATTATTTTGTTTATGGCAACCTTCGGCATTACCTATTTGCTGATTGGGGTGGGAGAGTTGATCTTTGGGGGAAACCCCAAGCAAATGATTTCTGATCAGCTTTATTTGCCGCGGGGCGCGGTTGAATTTAAAATGCTGGGCGGTTTTGTTCAGTTGCAAAAAATCGACATTGCAGCGGCGGTTATTGCCATTTTGATGATTGTCGTTTTGGCTCTGTTTTTTCAATATACGCGGATCGGGCGCGCATTGCGCGCCGTGGCGGATAGTCACAAGGCCGCTCTGTCGGTTGGTATTTCGCTCAATCAGATTTGGGTCATTGTGTGGTTTGCAGCCGGTCTTGTTGCTTTGGTGACAGGGATCATGTGGGGCGCCCGTTCAGATGTGTCATTCGGCCTGCAAGTGATCGCCTTAAAAGCCTTGCCGGTGCTGATTTTGGGGGGCTTTACCTCGGTGCCCGGCGCGATTATCGGCGGACTCATCATCGGGATTGGTGAAAAACTTGGTGAGTTTTATTGGGGGCCGCTGGTTGGTGGCGGCATCGAAAGCTGGTTGGCTTATTTTATCGCCTTATTCTTTTTGCTGTTCAGGCCGCAGGGGCTGTTTGGCGACAAGATTATCGAGCGGATTTGAGAACGGGGAAATGTGATGTTCTACCGCGAGACGGGTCAGTATAAAACCAATTATGCCGATGACATGGCTTTGTTTCCGATCACGCAAGATCGGATCGGCCTCGGCGTGATCTTATTCATTGCTTATGTGATCATTCCCCTGTTCGGGAATGATTTTTTGCTGGCCACTGTGATGATTCCGTTTTTGGTGTTTTCATTGGCTGCAATTGGTCTCAACATCCTGACCGGTTTTACCGGACTGATCTCATTGGGCACCGGCGCCTTTATGGGCGTGGGGGCCTATGCATGTTATAAATTATCAACACTGTTTCCTGATTTAAACATTGTCATCTGCATTGTGTTTTCAGGTGTGTTTTCAGCCTTGATCGGTGTGTTATTTGGTCTGCCAAGTTTGCGGATCAAAGGCTTTTATTTGGCTGTTGCAACCTTAGCGGCGCAATTTTTTCTGCAATGGTGTTTTGTTCGTATTCCGTGGCTTTATAACTACAATGTGTCGGGAGCGATTGAAGTCTCACAGCGCACTTTGTTTGGGGTGGTCGTCACAGGGGCCAAAGCCACTCCAGAAAGCCGGTATCTGTTATTGCTAGCTTTGGTGACGGTGATGACATGGATTGCCGCCAATGTTCTGAGTGGCCGCATCGGTCGTGCTTTTATGGCTGTGCGGGATATGGACATCGCTGCGGAATTGATGGGCATTGATTTGCTCAAAACAAAATTATTGGCTTTCGCTTTTTCCTCTTTCTATGCAGGGGTGGCGGGTGCTGCCATGATGTTTATTTGGGTTGGTGGCGGGGAAGCCAATGACTCGTTTAATATCAATCAAAGCTTTATCATTTTGTTTATGGTGATTATTGGCGGCTTGGGCAGTTTGCTCGGCGCGTTTTTGGGCGCCGCCTTTATTTCATCATTGCCGACCATATTGAAATTCGGTTTGCCTGCTATCGGAATTCCGCTGGCTGGCGCAACGGCTGAACATTTGACCTATATTTTGGTTGGCGGATTGATTTTGTTCTTTTTGATTGTTGAGCCGCACGGGCTGGCGCGCTTGTGGCAAATCGGCAAGCAAAAATTGCGAATGTGGCCTTTTCCATATTGAGGCCGAATGAGTGTGGACGGACGGTTTGGTGCATGTGACACCCAACCATTAAGGGAGGATGAGAGATGACATTACGAAAGTTGACGTTGGGTCTGGTTACAGCTTTGCTGGCTGGAACCGCATCAGTTGATTTAACAACGGCGCAGGCACAAGAGCAGATTTTTGTGCCGCTATTTACCTATCGGACCGGCCCCTTTGCTGGATCCGGGATTCCGATTGCCGATGGCATGCATGATTACCTGACCATGCTCAATGAGCGCGATGGTGGGATTGGCGGTGTAAAAATCGTTGTTGATGAATGCGAAACGGGCTATGATACAAAAAAAGGTCTTGAATGCTATGATGCCGTCAAGCCAAAAAATCCGGTAGTCATCAATCCATGGTCAACCGGCATTACCTTGCCACTCATTCCCAAAGCTTCGGTTGATAAGATCCCCGTTTTGTCGATGGCTTATGGCCTGTCGGCATCTGCGCGGGGTGATATTTTCCCATGGGTCTTTAATCCGCCGGATACGTATTGGGACGGCTTGGGCATGATCTTGCGCTATATCGGCACGCAAGAAGGTGGCTTAGAGAAAGTCAAAGGCAAAAAGATCGGTTATATTTATTTTGACGGTGGATTTGGTAAAGAGCCGATCCCGCTGTTTGAACAGCTTGCTAAAGATTTTGGTTTTGAGCTGAAGCTCTATCCAGTTCCTCCCGGCGAAATGCAGAACCAATCCTCGCAATGGCTTGCCGTGCGTCGTGATCGCCCTGATTACATGGTGATGTATGGATGGGGTGCCATGAACACCACAGCTGTCAAAGAAGCAGCAAAGGTCTCTTATCCGATGGATAAATTTATCTCCATCTGGTGGCCGGGTGAAGATGACGTGCGCGGAACCGAAGGGGCGAAGGGTTTCAAAACCCTGAACTGGCACGGTATCGGAACCGATTATCAAGCCTTAAAAGACATCCAGAAATATGTTGTCGATAAAGGTTTGAGTAAGGCACCGAAAGATAAAGTTGGCGAGCTTCTCTATAATCGCGGTATTTATAATTCCTTGTTGATTGCCGAAGGAATTGCGACCGCACAAAAGCTGACGGGCAAAAAAGTGATTGATGGCTCAGATATGCGCCGCGGACTGGAAAGCCTGACGATTGATGAAGCGCGTTTGAAAGCGATTGGTCTGTCTGGTTTTACGGGCAATTTGCAGTTGACATGCAACAATCACAATGGCCACCGCCCAACCTTCGTACAACAATGGGATGGGGCTAAATGGGTGCGGATTTCTGATTTGATCGAGCCAATGCCCGATAAAGTGAAGCCCGCTTTGGATGCTGCCGCACAAGATTATGCGGAGAAAAATGCGGGTTGGCCGAAGCGTACCGAAGCGTGCGACAAGCCCTCTTGATCATCGACTCAAGAGGTCGGCTTGTCAGCAAGCCGGCCTCTGTTCCTGTAATGTGACGTGTTGATCGGCCTCGACTGTAAAGGACCATGGCTATGTCTGCCTCTCAAGAACCAGCGTCTTCACCGGCCTCTGACATCATGCTGTCAGTCAACAATATTGAGGTCATTTATGACCATGTTGTGCTGGTACTCAAAGGCGTGTCCTTGACGGTTCCGAAAGGCGGCGTTGTGGCCCTTTTGGGCGCCAATGGTGCGGGCAAGACAACAACCCTCAAAGCGATTTCAAATTTGTTGCAAGCTGAACGGGGCGAAGTCACGAAGGGATCTATCACCTTTGCCGGGGAGCGGGTTGATCGGCTCTCGCCCGCCCAATTGGTGACACGCGGATGTATTCAGGTGATGGAAGGCCGGCATTGCTTTGGCCATTTGAGCATTGAAGAAAATTTATTAACGGGTGCTTTTACCCGCCGGGATGGAAGTGCAGCGATCAAGCGCGATATGGAGATGATTTATAATTATTTCCCACGCTTGCGGCAGAGAAAAAATTCAATGGCGGGCTATACATCCGGTGGGGAGCAACAAATGTGCGCCATTGGTCGGGCCATGATGTCGCGCCCTCGAATGATTTTGTTGGATGAGCCCTCTATGGGCTTGGCCCCACAAGTGACGGAAGAAATTTTTGATATTGTGCGCGATCTGAATCAAAAAGAAGGTGTGTCCTTTTTATTGGCTGAGCAAAACACCAATATCGCTCTCAAATATGCCACCTACGGATATATTTTGGAAACAGGCCGGGTTGTGATGGATGGAGAAGCAAAATCCTTACGTGAAAATGAGGATGTGAAAGAGTTTTATCTTGGTGTGAGTGGCGCAGATCGTAAAAGTTTCAAGGATGTAAAAAGTTATAAACGTCGCAAACGGTGGCTGTCTTAAAGAAGACGCATTGAGGCGTTAGGATTTCAGCAATGGTAGAATATTACGACAAGTTGGAAACGCGCTCGGCTGATGAGCGGATGCAAGCTTTGATGATCGCGCTGCCGCAAGCCGTTGCTGCGGCCTTGAAACAACCCGGTTGGCGACAGCATTTAGGCGCGCTGGATCCCTCGCAAATCAACACGATGGAAGCATTGGCTCAATTGCCCGTCTTGCGTAAAAGCAGTTTGCCGGCATTGCAGAAAGCTTCCCCGCCCTTCGCTGGATTTATTGATCCTGCTTTGCGGGGCTTTGATCGCTTGTTCACATCACCTGGGCCAATTTTTGAACCCGAAGCCCATGGCCATGATGTGTGGCGTGCGGCGCGCGCTTTATTTGCTGCGGGTTTTCGCTCAGGCGATAGTGTGCTCAATACCTTTAGCTATCATATGGTGCCCGGTGGCTTTATTATGGATTCGGGTGCGCGTGCTTTGGGGTGCAAAGTGATCCCGGCCGGACCCGGGCAAACCGAACAGCAGCTTGATATCATCGAGCATTTTAAACCGGTTGCTTATACCGGGACGCCAGATTTTATTAAAATCCTGATCGACAAAGCGCATGAGTTTCACCGCAACACGTTAAGCATCAAAAAGGCTTTGGTTTCCGGTGCTGCTTTTCCAAACTCCTTGCGCGATTATCTGCATATTCGGGGTGTGGATGCTTTTCAGGCCTTCGCAACAGCCGATATTGGGGTGATCGCTTATGAAACGAAAGCGCGCGACGGGCTGGTGGTGAATGAGGATGTGATTGTTGAAATTGTTCGTCCGGGGACAGGGCAACCCGTGGCGATTGGTGAGGTGGGTGAAATTGTTGTCACTGTTCCCAATGCGCATCACCCGGTTATTCGCCTCGCGCTTGGTGATCTCAGTGCCTTTATGGATAAGCCTTCGCCTTGTGGACGCACCAATGGGCGCATTCGTGGATGGCTCGGACGTGCCGATCAAACGGCTAAAGTCCGCGGCTTGTTTGTGCGGCCTGAGCAAGTGGCAGAGATTGCCGCGCGCCACCGCGACATCAAACGGATGCGGTTGGTGATCGGTCGCGTCAACGAGCAAGACACGCTGCGCTTAGATGTCGAAAGCAATGAACAAGGCTCAGGTCTCATTGAAGTGCTCAAGCAGAGTGTGAAAAATTTTACACAGCTGTCGGCTGAGATTGCGGTTGTTAAACCCGACAGCCTTCCCAATGATGGTAAAGTGATAGTTGATGAGCGCCCTGTCACATAAGCTGCGCGGGACAGGTGCGAAAAGTGTTTGTCTTTTAGCAGGCTCTTTTGAAACAGGGATGATTATAAAATAAAGCCGCCTGAAGAAGGCGGCTTTAAAAGTTTGGGTTACACCAACCCCTTCGACTTACAGGGCGCAGCGCATGATGCGCAGGCGTCAGTCAGGTGGCTTAATGGCCCCACACGTCTTTAGCAACGGAAACGATCATTTCCAATTTAGCCCATTGCTCGTCAAGCGCCAGTACATTGCCTTCTTCGGTTGAGGCAAAGCCGCATTGAGGCGACAGGCACAATTGGTCAAGGCTTGTATATTTGCTGGCTTCTTCAATCCGGCGCAGCAAATCATCTCGCGTTTCCAAAACACCGGTTTTGGAGGTGACGAGCCCTAACACAACATGCTTGCCTTTAGGCAAGAAGCGCAGCGGTTCAAAACCACCAGCCCGGTCTGTATCCCATTCCATAAAATAGGCATCTACATTCACGTCATTGAATAAGAGTTCGGCAATCGGTTCATAGCCACCAGAGGCAATGAAGGTCGAGCGAAAATTGCCGCGGCACAGATGCATGGAAATCACCATATCGGATGGGCGATCCTTGATGGCGTGATTGATCATGCCGGCATAAATATGTGGTTGCTTGACAGGATCGTCGCCCCGCTCGCTGAGCATCTTGCGTTGTTCGGGGTCGCATAAATAAGCGAAGCTGACATCATCAAGCTGCAAATAACGGCAACCAGCTTGCGCAAAATCCTGCACTGCGCCGGCATAGGTTGCGCCTAAATCGTGATAAAATTGCTCCATATCGGGGTAAACCCCCATATTGATCATTTTACGTCCCCCCCGATAATGCAACATGGAGGGTGAAGGAATGGTCATTTTAGGTGTCCGCGTCGTGACGCTTTTTAAATATCGAAAATGATCGATCATGGCATGGGGTTTATAGGTTAATTTATCCACCACGCGCACGCCGGTGGCTTTGGTTTGAATCCCTTTAAATTGAATACCAGAATCTGATTCAAACAGTTCCACGCCACCCAGACCACCGAGAAAATCGAAATGCCAGAAGGCGCGTCTGAATTCACCGTCAGTGATCGAGTGAAGGCCAATCGCTTCTTGCTTGGCAACAAGGGTTTTGATTTCCTGATCTTCAATACTCTTGAGGGTGCCAGCATCAATCTTGCCCGCGGCCCGATCTGCCCGGGCTTGCTTCAAGGCTTCGCTGCGCAAGAGACTTCCGACATGATCGGCGCGAAAGGGCGGGGATTTACGTTGCATGACGGCGTTCTCCAGTTCCATAGGGTTAAATCGAATTTTTGTTAACAGCGCCAAGATGCAGTTCAAGGGTATGACTGTCTTGTCTTAAGTCGGCACTTGCGGCTTGATGAACAATTTGGCCCCGGTCAAGAATGAGGGCGTGATCAGTAAAGGAAAGAATTTTTTGCGCTTTTTGCTCAACAATAATCATGGAGAGGCCCTCATCTTTGGCCAGCAAACGCAAAACCCGCAATACTTCATCGACAATGATCGGCGCTAGTCCTTCGGTTGGCTCATCAAGCAAAATCAAACGCGGATTGAGAACCAGCGCGCGGCCAATAGCTAGCATTTGTTGCTCGCCGCCCGAGAGTTGATTGCCAAGATTCTTGCGCCGCTCCTGCAAACGGGGAAAGAGCGAATAAACGCGTTCAACCGTCCAAGCGCCGGGCCGCAGAATGGCGGTCATATTTTCCTCAACGGTCAAGGAGCGGAAAATATTGCGTTCTTGCGGCACCCAGCCAATCCCCGCATGGGCCCGTTGTTCGGGTGGCATGGATGTGATGGATTGTCCCTCAAATGTCAATGAGCCGCCTTGCAGGGTTGTTAAACCAATCAAGCTGTTGATCAGCGTTGTTTTGCCTGTTCCATTACGACCAAGCAGAGCAAGGGATTGTCCATGATCTAGGGAGAATGTGATCCCGCTTAAAACGCGCGCTTCCCCATATCCTGCTGAGAGGGTGTCAAGATGCAGCAATTTACCCATGAGCATCTTCTCCCAGATAGACCGTACGCACGCGTGGGTCTTGCGCAATCTCTGTCACACTGCCTTCGGTCAAAATTCCGCCATTGACCAGCACAGTGATGCGGTCGGCATAGCTGAACACCAGTTCCATATCATGTTCGATTAAAACAATGGTTACATCAGCGGGCAGGGATTGCAGAATACGAATAATCTCATGTCGTTCTTCTTCCGGCACACCGGCTGCCGGTTCATCGAGCAATAACACGTTCGGGTGGCAGGCAAAGGCCAAAGCAATTTCCAGCAGTCTTTGTTTGCCATAGGGCAAATAGCGTGTGGGCCGATCCAACACATCGCCCAAACCAAAGCGATTCAAGGTTTCAAGTGCTTCCGTGATGACGTTTGGATCAGTGCCGGCGACACGCCACCAATCGCTGCCATGGTCAAGCCGTTCAGAAATGGCCAATCCCAGTGTTTGCAGGGGAGTCAGATCCGCAAATAATTGATTGATTTGGAAAGTGCGGACCAATCCGCGTTTGACACGCTGGTGTTGTGGCAGACGGGTGATGTCCTCTTCATTGAGAAGAATACGGCCTTCTGTTGGGTGCAGCACGCCAGTCAGCAAATTGATCAGCGTTGTTTTTCCTGCGCCATTCGGCCCAATCAATGCATGGCGTGCGCCTTTAGCAATGGTGAGGGACACATGGTCTGTTGCGACCAAGCCACCAAAATTTTTAACCAATCCTTCAGTGCGTAAGGCGGCTGTCATAGGGCGCCCCGCTGCGATGATGAGGAGGGATCAGAGGCTTTGGGAAACACGCGCGTCACCGCGCGGTTGAAAAAGTCTTGTAAACGACCATGCCCAATCAGCACCAAAGCCACGAGCACCAATCCTATCCAGAATTCCCAATATTGCGGGGTAATCCCGGCCAGCCAATCTTGCATCAGGCCAAAGATGATGGCGCCGATTAATCCGCCATAAAGCCATCCCACACCCCCGATGACTAAAACCAGCATCACATCGGCGGAGCGATGAAAATCGAGCACATCAAGGGAGACCAATTGTGTGGTTTGGGCCGAAAGTGCGCCAGCAATACCAGCATAGGCGGCTGAGACTGTGTAAATGGCGACAAGTCGTGTTGCTGAGGAAATACCGATGGCCCCAGCGCGTAATGTATTGCCTTTGACGGCGCGCAATGAGAGGCCAAAAGGAGAGTGGACAAGACGGCGTGCTAATAAGAATAAGATCCACACCACCGCCAGACTATAGAAATAGGCCGTGCGGCCAAATAGATCAAAGGCAAACAGACCCAAGACGGGTTGCACCATCATGCCTTGCAAGCCATCCGCACCTCCTGTGATGGAGGCAAAGCGATTGGCCATTTCAAACAACATCAAGGCAATGCCCAAGGTCACCATTAAGCGTGTGAGATCGCTGCCGCGTAGCAATAAGAAGGATGTCACAAAACCAATGCACGCAGCCACCAGGGCTGCGCCAAATAGGCCCAACACGGGGTCACCTAAACCATGTTTGGCCATCAAGCCTGCCGCATAAGCGCCAACACCGAAAAAAGCGGCATGGCCGAGTGATACAATCCCGGCATAGCCGAGGATCAGATCGAGTGATAAGGCAAACAGGCCCATAATAGCGATTTGCGAAAATAACAGCGCTTTACTTGGAAAGAGGGCCAAGACAAAAAGACTAGCCCCCCAAAATACGCCTTCCCACAAGGACCAGTGAGCAGGACGGGTCATCATGCGCATGGCCTTTTGCACAGGCTCAGTCATCAGCGTGACCCTCCACGTGTGAATAAGCCTTGCGGCCTTAAAATTAACACGGCCACCATCAATGCATAAATCACAAAGGCGCCGATTTTGGGCACGTAATATTTGCCAGCGACATCCGCAATGCCCAATAAAAGAGCTGCAAAAAAGGTGCCCATAATTCCACTGGTGCCCCCAACCGTCACCACAATCAGAAAATAGATCATGAATTTGATCGGAAAGGTTGGATCCATGCCCAATAAATCAGCGCCCAGCGCGCCGCCTAATCCGGCAAGGCCGCATCCAAGCGCGAAGGTAACTGCAAACACGGTATTAACCGGAATTCCTAACCCACGCGCAACCCGCGCATCATCAACCGATGCCCGTAACTGGCTGCCAAATCGCGTATGCGATAATAGTCCTTGAATCGCGAGTGCGAGAACGCCGCATAATACAATAATAAACAAGCGATAAACACCAATGCTGCCGCCTAAGAACTCCAAACGCCCACGCAGCCAATCTGGCAAGAGGATGCTTTGTTGATGCGAGCCAACCAGATAATCAACCGCAGCAACCGTCATGAAAACAATTCCAATTGTAAACAAGACTTGATCGAGATGGCTGCGGTGGTAGAGCCGCCGATAGAGGAGGGCTTCGGCGATCATTCCGAGCACGGCTGAAACGAGAAATGCCAAAGGCAAGCAGAGAAGAAAAGGCAGTCCGGCTTTTTGTGTTAAGGCAGCTGTGACATAGCCTCCAGCCAGCGCAAAAGCTCCATGTGAGAGATTGATGAAATTCATCAATCCCATGGTGACAGTCAGGCCGCAGGCAAGCACGAAAAGCAACATGCCATAAGCGATCCCGTCAAACAGGATTGTTACCATTGTTCAGGCCTTCCTGTTAGAGCACAAGAGGAGCAGTAAGAGTGGGCAGCAAAGGGGGGAGAAAGAAGTGTGATCAAAGGGTGGAGCTTGAAAGATCCACCCTCTTTTCATTCAAAATTATTTTTACACTGAGCGTGTACGTGCTGTTATTTTTTTGAAGCTTTGAACGGATCTTTCACAGCCTCAATGGTTGCAAATTCTTGATTGAACAGTTCCCCATTCACTTTCTCAACCTTGCGCACATAGATATTTTGCACAATGTCGCGGGTTTCTGGGTCAATGCTGACCGGGCCCCGCACGCTCATCCAGCTCATGCCTTTCATTGCAGCCACAAGCGTTTCACCATCGGTATTGCCTTTGGTTTTTTCAAGTGCCTTGTAGACCAATGCCATACCGTCATAGGCGCCTGCGGCCATGAAATTCGGACGCATGCCGTTATTGGCTTTTTTGAAGGCTTCAACAAAGGCTTTATTTTCTGGTGAGTTGTGGGATGCAGAATAGTGATGCGTATTCACAACCCCCAGCGAGACGTCGCCAATTTCTTGCAACAAATCATCATCGGTCACATCCCCTGTTCCGATCAATTTGATGCCAGATTTATCCAAGCCCCGTTCGCTGAATTGCTTCATAAAAGTAGCCCCAAAGCCAGACGGCACAAACACAAAGACTGCATCCGGTGCTGCATCTTTCACGCGTTGCAGGAAAGGCGCAAAGTCAGGATTGCGCAGCGGAACACGGAGATTTTCAACCACTGTGCCGCCACCCTTGGTTACAGTTTCACTAAACCATTTTTCTGCGTCCAGCCCCGGACCGTAATCGGTCACCAAGGTCACAACTTTTTTAATGCCGTTTTTCAAACCCCATTCGGCCATCGGCACTGAAGCTTGCGGCAGGGTAAAGCTGGTGCGCAGAATAAAGGGCGATTGTTCGGTGATCATTGCCGTTGCGGCGGCGGTGACGATTTGCGGAACTTTGGCTTGGGTCGCCAGCGGTGCAACCGCCAGAGCCAATGGGGTTAAACCAAATCCAAGCAACACACTGGCTTTATCATTGACGATCAGTTCTTGGGCCAGACGCTTGGTGGTATCGGGTGCGCCGGTATCATCCTTGACGATCAATTCGATTTTTTTCCCTGCCACGGTCGCGCCGTTTTGCTGGATATAGAGCTTGGCGGCCGCCTCTTGCTGCCGACCTGTCGAGGCAGAGGGGCCAGTCATGGGCACGATCAAGCCAATTTTAATAGTGTCTTGTGCGGGCGCAGACGTCGTCATGCTACCCAAGACTGTCAGACCCATGGCCGCTGACAGTGCAACGCTTGTTAAAAAGCGACGTGATAAGAAACGAGCCGAGATCATCGCAGTGTCTCCCTGAGGTTTTGTTCGATAAGCGAACATTTAATTGTCTTGCGCACAGTCTAAAGCGCGGGTCTGTTGAGCGTCAAGCAATAGACCGATGGTCTGTGCTGTCCACAACCAGAATTTTTATTATCCGATCAAAGCCCATGCCTCTTCGGCGGTTTCAACCATCACGACCAGATCCCGATCTTGTGCGCTGATCATGCCATGCTGAACAAGGCCATCGAAATTGACGATCCCGTTCCAATATTGGCTATCAAACAGAATAATCCGGCTTTTGGTTGATTTTCCAGTCTGGCTGAGCGTTAACACCTCAAAGACTTCGTCAAGCGTGCCATAACCACCGGGAAATGCGACGATGGCTTTGGCACGCATTGCAAAATGCATTTTACGCATTGCAAAATAATGAAACCGCAACGCCAATCCAGGTGTCATATAGGGGTTCGGGAATTGTTCATGCGGCAGGCTGATATTTAATCCAATGGACGGGGCGCCGACATCATGGGCACCGCGATTGGCCGCTTCCATAATCCCTGGCCCACCGCCTGTGCAGATGACATTATGGCGGGCCGCTTCGGCTTTTTCAGGGATTGCGCCATGGCGCGAGCAGATCCGCGCAAAGCGGCGCGCCTCCTCATACCAAAAGGGTTGGCGTCCGGGCCCATCTTCGCGCACCCGGGCACTGCCAAACACCACAATGGTGGATTCAATATTCCAGGCTCGTAAAATATCTTCGGCTTTTTGATATTCGAGCATAAAGCGCAAACCGCGTTGCGGATCAGCCAATAAATAATCTTGATCGAGAGCGGGGAGCCGATAGGTCGGCGACATCATTTGCGCTTCAGCTGAAGGCTTATGCGAAGAAGAGAGCAGATCGGACGCAGAGGGCGAAGTCATAAACCAGTGTCCTTGTGAGTGAGAAATAAGGTCTCAAGACCCTTTGGTTTGGAAAGTTTTTTAACAGCCATACTGTTGGTGAATATTTTAATACGGCAAACCAACATAATTTTCAGCCAAGCTGGTCATGGCAGCATGCGAGCTGAAGAGATAGTCACGCTCAGCATCAAGCATTTTGACCTCAAAGGGCGTCATGTCCGGAAAATGATGTAACAACATGGTCATCCACCAAGAAAAGCGTTCAGCCTTCCATACCCGGGCCAAAGCGCGCTCTGCATAGTGATCGAGCGCGTGTGTTGACCCTTTTTGATAATAGTCGCTCAAAGCCTGCCATAAATAATAGACATCGCTTGCGGCTAAATTCAGCCCCTTGGCACCGGTGGGCGGCACGATATGGGCCGCATCGCCGGCTAGAAAAAGACGACCATAGCGCATCGGCTCCGCTACAAAACTGCGCAAGGGGGCAATGCTTTTTTCAATCGATGGGCCTGTGACCAATGTTTTTTGATGGCTCTCCGGCAGACGGTCTTTTAAATAGTGCCAAAACCGTTCATCGGGCCAGTCCTCAATCTGTTCATCGAGTCCGCATTGCAGATAATAGCGTGAGCGGGTTGGCGAGCGCATAGAGCATAGAGCAAAGCCGCGCGGGTCGTTGATATAAATCAGTTCGTCATCAACAGGCGGCGTATCAGATAAAATCCCTAACCAGCCGAAGGGATAGACCCGCTCATAGGTTTTTAGAATATCGGATGGAATCGAGCGGCGCGAAATACCGTGGAAGCCGTCGCAGCCAGCAATAAAATCGCAAGAGATTTCATGGGTCGTGCCGTGATGCGTAAATCTGACCCGCGGTGTGTCGTTGGCAATATCAAGCAATTCCACCTGATCGGCTTCATAATAAGTGGGGGCGCCGCAGTGCTGGCGTGCGTCCATTAAGTCACGGGTGACTTCGGTTTGTCCGTAAACCAACACTGATTTGCCAACCAGGGCTTGAAAGTCGATGCGGTGCAACACGCCTTTGCTCATGATCGCTGTGCCGTGATGGGGAATGCCTTCTTTATCCATGCGCGTGCCGCATCCGGCTTCACGAATCAGATCAACCGCTCCTTGTTCCAATACGCCGGCGCGGATGCGGCTCAACACATAGTCAGGTGTCCGCTGTTCAAGAATAAGCGTGTTGATCCCTGCGCGATGCAGCAATTGTCCGAGCAGCAGGCCAGCCGGGCCTGCGCCAATAATGGCGACGGAAACAGAGCGCATGGTGTTCTCCCAACGTGAGCGATTGGATCCGTTCATATTGGTGATAAAGACAGGCAAGGCAAGAGGGGACTTTAATCGCGCGGGATGTTTGAATGAGACGAAATATACAATAATTTTCGTGCGTTAAGTCTAAAAAGTGATCTTTTTTGGTTCAGGGCATAGACAAAGCCCGTCTTTCTGGACTTATATAGGCTTATTGATGACCAAGAACCCGAATGAGGGTCGTATTTCGGAGGAACACATGAGCCGTTTTACTAGACGTCAATTTGCAGCAGGCATGATGCTGGGTGTTGCGGCACCAGCATTGGTGCGCAGTGCGAATGCACAATCCGCCACGATCAAAATTGGACAGGTTGTTCCGATTACCGGACCAGCTGCGGAGGCCGGCAAATATGCGATGGCGGGTGCTAAAATTGCACTCGAAACCATCAATAAAAATGGCGGCATTCTGGGCAAGCAAGTCGAGATCATCACAGAAGATGATCAGACAACCAATCCCGGTGCCGTGCTCGCTTTCTCAAAGCTTGCGACCAATGCGGACATCGTCGGTTTCATTGCCTCTATTCGCTCAACTCAAATGCATGCGATGGCACCCGATATTTTGAAAACTGCCAAGCCAACCATGTTTGGTGGAACCGACCCCACATTGACGAAGCTCGATAATCCGTGGCTGTTCCGGTGCCGCCCCAATGACAGCTACTCCGGCAAAGTGATTGCCGAATTCGGTGTCAAAGAGTTGGGTTTGAAAAAATGGGGCATTGTGCATTCTACCGATGCATTTGGTACCAATGGCATGAAAGCTTTGGATGAGTCGCTCAAAGCGTTGGGGGTTACGCCTGTGGTGATCCAAGGTTATGCCAATCAGTCACAAGACTTTACGCCTGTCGTGTTGGCATTGAAACAGGCTGGGATTGATATTCTGTCCTCTTATTTCACCTTTGAAGGCGATTTAGGCATTTTTGCCCGACAGTTGCGTCAACTTGGTGTAACAGCGCCTTGGGTTGGTTCTCCCTCAATCGTCAATACCAGTGCGATTAAACTGGCCGGCCCTGCGCTTAATGACACTTATGGTGTAGCAGACTATGCAGAAGACTCGTCCCCAGAGGCTAAGGCATTTGCAACAACCTATCGTGCGTTAATGAAAGTTGCACCCGATAACCAGTCTTCCTGGACCTTTGATGCGATGAATCTGTTGGCACTGGCTATCAATAAGGCAGGGAAGACGGATCCTGCGGCAGTGCGTCAAGCTATGCTGTCCATTAAAGGCTATAAAGGGGCAGAGGGCGAATATAATTTCGACAAAAATGGCGATGGCCTGCATGGATATAATGTCGTTAAAAATGTTAAGGGCAATATTGAATTTGCCAAGCATATTGAGTTTCCTGCCTAAGCAGTGATCCTGATGATACAGGGGTTCGGATGGTTTTCATCCGAACCCCTTTGACTGCAAAAATGACAGG
Organism: uncultured Hyphomicrobiales bacterium; assembly: GCA_963923415.1. Taxonomy (GTDB): domain Bacteria; phylum Pseudomonadota; class Alphaproteobacteria; order Rhizobiales; family Beijerinckiaceae; genus CAIYZJ01. The sequence goes on from CAWUMW010000002.1 coordinate 32,751, forward strand.
ATATGAGCATGGTCTCGTGGTCACGCCCTGTTTTTATTTTCATCGTCAGTGCGCTCGTATGAAAAGTCTGTCGGTTTTTTGTTCATGACAGTTTTTGTGCGGGCCCTTCTCTAACCCAGCGGTGACGTGATGGATTTGGTGTTACAGCTCCTGTTTACAGGAATCGGGATCGGCTCAGTCTATGCCCTTGTTGCTTTGGGCTTTGTGCTGATTTTTCGTGCCACCAATGTGGTGAATTTCGCACAAGGCGAATTTTCCATGGTAGCAGCTTTTCTCATGGTCATTTTTGCCGTAGACCTGGAATGGCCCTATTGGCTGTCCTTGCTGTTATCGCTTGGTGGAATGGCGATCTATGGTGCCTTATTCAATCTTGGGGTTTATTATCCCCTTCGCCACCGCACCTATTTGCCGGTGATTATTTCAACCATTGGCGCATCCATTCTGGTCACCAATTCGACCTTGGCGATTTATGGTCCGCAGCCGCAAGTGCTGTCCAATCTGCTTGATTTTCAGGGCATTAATTTTGGTGCGGTGTTTTTGGACAGCCAATATTTACTGATCATCGGCATCACCATTGTGTTGGTGATTTTCCAATATTGGTTTTTTGAACATACGCTTTTGGGCAAGAAATTGCAGGCTACTTCACAAGACAAGGAAATGGCCTCTTTATTGGGCATACCAGTTGCGGCCATGATTATGATCACCTTTGTTTATAGTGCAATGATCGGCGGCTTTGCCGGGATTTTGGTGGCTCCGATTTTGTTTGTATCCATTCACATGGGTGGCACCATCGCTTTGAAGGCCTTTGCGGCGACGATTATTGGCGGCTTTGGTGATGTGGCTGGTGCGATTATCGGCGGTTTGGCTTTGGGGGTAATCGAAACATTCGGAGCAGCCTATGTATCAGTGCCCTACAAAGATGGCTTCGCTTTTCTTGTGTTGGTGATGTTCCTGGTCTTCAGGCCGCAGGGTATTTTTGGTGAACGGGTGGCAGAAAAAGCATGACAAGCATGGTTGATATTCATCGCGCGCATGCGCAAAACCATAAGCGGGGTCTGGTCGCTTATATCATCCTCATTGGCGTGTTGGTGTTCGTCGCCACGACAATGAAATTTGATGCCTATGTCACCAATATTCTGATGCAGGCAGTGACCTATTCCGTTGCCGTGATGGGATTAACGGTTGTGTTGGGGCTGTGCGGCCAAATCAATTTGGCACAAGCGGCCTTTTTTGGATTGGGCGCTTATGCGGTTGGTCTCGGCACTGTTGATTACGGTCTTTCTTTCTGGACCTGTGTGCTGATTGGCTTGGCGCTGGTGTTAACCTTCGGTGCGTTTTTAGGGACGTCGACCTTGCGCTTGGGTGGTCATTATTTGGCCATGGTGACCATCAGCTTCCAGCAAATTCTCACCTTGGTGATGATCAACTGGATCCCGGTAACTCACGGACCAGATGGCGTCTCTAAAATTGCTAAACCAGCCTTGTTTTCGACGCCACAGGCCTATCTTGGTTTTTGTGTCGTGGTATTGGCGGTAGTCGGCTATATCGTTTGGCATTTGCCGGAAACCAAATTAGGCCGCGCAATGCGCGCGGTGCGTGACAACGAATTGGCAGCAGGCGTTGCGGGGATCGATGTTCAACGCACGAAAGTCACAGCCTTTGCCATTTGTGCGCTGCTCGGTGGTTTGGGCGGTTGTTTGTTTGCGGGTGGCTTTTCTTATGTGTCGCCGGATCAGTTTTCATTTGCTGAGTCGATTGTGTTTTTGACCATGGTGCTGTTGGGTGGCGTGGCGTCGCCCATTGGGGCTGTGATTGGCACAGGCTTGTTGATTTTGATCCCGGAATGGTTGCGGTTTTTAAAATCGATTCCGGGTCTTTATCTGGCCATTTACGGCTTGGCGGTGATCTTGATCGTTCTATTCATGCCCGATGGTATTTGGGGATATATTTCACAAAAATTAAAACGCTTGCGCACAGTCTTGCATTTTTCGGCCGATGTGCCGGAATTGCAACTGATCCAAACACAGGCCCATGCCCAAGAGGTTTTGGTTGTTAAATCCTTGTCTAAACATTTTGGCGGGTTGAAGGCGGTCGATGAAGTCTCCTTTGTCGTGCAGCGTGGTAGTGTGCATGCCTTGATCGGACCAAATGGATCGGGCAAGACAACCACCTTGAATGTGCTGTCTGGTCTTTATACGCCAACCGGTGGAACGGTGGTGTTAGATGGTCAGGATATTACGCATGCACCACCCCATCTGCGCACATCGGCTGGTCTTGGCAGAACCTTCCAAAATATTCGGTTGTTTCGCTCGATGACGGCGTTGGAAAATGTGATTATCGGCTGTGAACGGCAGGGCAATCCGATTGCAACGGATCGGTTGGCTCTGGAAGAGCGGGCCCGGGCGGCTTTGAATTTTGTTGGCTTAGGGGATCGCGCGGAAGAGTCGGTCACCTCGTTCTCTTATGGGCATCAACGGCTGATTGAAATCGCGCGGGCCTTGGCAGGTAATCCGACGGTTTTGTTGTTGGATGAGCCGGCGGCTGGGTTGAACTCCACCGAAAAAATGGAATTGCGGGATCTGTTGAAACGGATCGCTGCCAAGGGCCTAACCATTTTGATCATTGATCACGATATGACCTTGGTGGGGGCTGTGGCTGAACATATTACGGTGCTCAATTTTGGTCGGCGGATTGCCGATGGTGACCCTGTGTCGGTGCTCAATCATCCCGATGTTGTCACAGCCTATTTGGGGAGTGATGCCAATGCCGCTCATTGAATTACGCAATCTTTCGGTCCGCTATGGGGAAATTGAGGCCTTGCGGGGCGTCTCCCTGTCAGTTGAAGCAGGTGAAGTGGTCGCTCTGCTCGGGGCCAATGGTGCTGGTAAATCCACCACATTGCGGGCCATTTCAGGTCTCACCAAACCAGCTTCGGGGGAGATTTTATTTGAGGGGCAGTCTTTGTCTGGTCTCGGGCCTGAACAGATTGTGCGCTTGGGCATTGCTCATGTGCCGGAAGGGCGGCGGGTCTTTCCCGGGCTTACATCGCGCGAGAATATTATGCTTGGAGCCTCGAACCGCTCTGGGGTCAGCAAAGCTGCGATTGCTCAAGAAGCAGATGCGATGTTTGATTTGTTTTCCGATATTCGCCCCTTTGCCGATGCATTGGGCTGGACCTTGTCGGGTGGCCAGCAACAGATGGTGGCCGTGGCGCGTGGCTTAATGGCCAAACCAAAATTATTGTTGCTTGATGAGCCGTCTTTGGGTTTGGCGCCGGTGATTGTGTCCAAAGTGTTTGAGATCATCAAAGAGATCAGGCGGCGGGGCACAACAGTTTTGCTCGTTGAGCAAAATGCGCGCATGGGGCTTTCGGTTGCTGATCGTGGTTATGTGTTGGAAACCGGCCAATTGGTTGTCACGGGCAAGCCAGATGAATTGTGGAATAATGAAGATGTGCGGGCGGCTTATTTGGGTGGCCATGCGCGCGCTTCCTAATCGGCGTGGTTCATAGAGGTGATGTCGTCTTCACTCGAAAATCGTTTTGTTGTGATCACAGGCGCATCGCGCGGGATCGGTCGGGCCGTGGCTATGCAGTTTGCCGAACAAGGCGCCGTGGTTGGGATCAATCACATCGGCGATGATGCGGCCGCTCGTGAGACCTTACAGTGTTTGACTGATCTTGATGCGCAACAGGGGCGTCCGCTCCGCCCGCATTTGAATTTGCCTGCTGATGTGGCCGTTGAGGCTGAGGTGGCGGCCATGCTTGAGCACGCTCTTGGACGCTGGGGGCGTCTGGATGTGATGATCTGCAATGCGGGCGTGCAGGCCGTAACGGACGGGCATGATTTCGATCTCTCAAGCTTTGAACGGATCATGGCGGTCAATTTAACCGGTGTTGCTTTATGCGCGCGCGGTGCGATTGCGCATTTTCTAACCCGGGCGGGCGGCGGGTCGATCATTGTCACCTCAAGTGTGCATCAAATTATTCCCAAACCGGCCTATCTTGCTTATGCCGCAAGCAAAGGCGCCTTGGCCCAATTGGTGCGAACTTTGGCGCTTGAATATGCTGATCGCGGCATTCGGGTGAATGCGGTGGCGCCCGGCGCTGTGACAACGGATTTAAATGCAGCATGGGTTGAGGATGCGTCAGCCCGCGCTGCGGTCGAGCGTCATATACCGATGGGGTTTGCTGCCGATGCTGCGCAGATCGCGCCTATTTATGCATTTCTGGCTTCAGAGGCGGCGCTTTATATCACCGGGCAAACGCTTTATGCCTGTGGGGGGCTAACGCTTTATGGTGATTTCAAGCAGAATTGGGCATCGTGAGGTCGTTCTGCGCTTCGTCTGCAGCCTGTGTTTTTAAGTAGCAGCGCCAGCCTGCTTGCGCCATCGCCTCAACACCGCTAACCATAGGCAAATGATCAAGTTTAGGAAGGATCTGATGGCAATCAGTGAAGCGATGCGCGTGATTTTGGAACGGGCCAAAGCCAATCCGGCGCCTGATTATCCCTCTTTGCCGATCAATGAGGCGCGGGATACGTTTTTACGGCTGACCGCCTATTGGAATCAGAAACCACAAGACGTTTTTCATGTTGAGGATCTGTTGATCCAAACACCCGATTGCGCATTGCCGGCTCGGCTCTATCAACCGTTTGAAGCCTGTGTGCAAGAGGCGGTGTTAATTTATGCGCATGGAGGCGGTTGGACCTTCGGCTCGGTCGAGAGTCATGATTCTGCGGTGCGGCGCTTGGCTTTGGCCTGCGGATTTCGTGTGCTGAGTGTCGATTATCGGCTTGCGCCCGAACATAGTTTTCCAGCCGGTCATGATGATCTGATGGAGACGATTTCTTTTGTCGAAAAAGGTGGTTTGGGAGTGCCTGTGCCAGCCCATCATATTGCCTTGGCAGGGGATTCCGCGGGGGCCAATTTGGCCTTGGGCGCTCTGTTGGGGCGCTATGTGCGTGGGCTGCCACAATTAGCCACTGCCGCGTTGTTTTATGGCTGCTATGCTCCTGATCATGAAACGGCCAGTCATCGACGGTTCGGGGACGGCAATTTCTTGTTAAGCACGGATCGGATGAAATGGTTTTGGAAGAATTTCTTGGGATCAGATCGTCTTGAAGATCCCGGTCTTGCAGCACCGCTCTATGCGTCTGATGATGCCCTGGCAGGTTTGCCACCCCTTTATCTGAATGCGGCCGGGCTTGATCCTTTGCTGGATGATAGTCTGTTGTTGATCACCCGCTTGGCGCATGTGGGTGTTACAACCCGCTTTGATCTCTTCCCCGGTGTAGTGCATGGATTTCAACAGATGGGGGATGAATTGCCGCAGGCGCGTGAGGCCTTTGAAAAGGCCGGACAATGGCTGCGCCGCTACTGTGCTCCGTTGCAGGCTTGAGGAGATCGGAATGCGGATTTGGTTTGGGATCACGATTGCAACACTGTTGACCAGTAGTGTGGCTTGGGCGCAAATGCCGCTTGAAAAACACGGGTCCTGTCCTTCTGGCTATCATCAAAGCGGCAATTACTGCACGCCTTCGTCAGGTCAAGCTGCTCCCGCTTTACCAAAGGTCGGCTCTTGTCCCTCTGGCTATCATCAGAGTGGGGATTATTGTTTGGGAAGCAGTTCAAATGCCAAGCCAGCGATGATTAAAAGTGGATCCTGCCCATCCGGTTATCATCAAAGCGGTGATTATTGTTTGAAAAGCTGACAGGACTCAGTCTGCATATTTTTTAAAGGGTTGGCTTATGACCATGCCGGATCGCTCAGAGATTGATGCTTCTTTTGCTGCTGTGGAGGCGTATCGCAAAGCGCAGGCGCGCGTGTCGATTGCTGATTTATTTGCCCAAGACCCGGCGCGCTTTTCTGATTTTTCTTTGCAGCTTGATGATCTGTTGTTTGATTTTTCCAAAACCACGTTGACGACACAGGCGAGAGCCTTGTTGATCGCCCTGGCTGAAAAAGCAGGGTTGGCTGCGTGGCGCGACGCCATGTTTTCTGGGCAGCGGATTAATATCAGCGAGCAACGCGCTGTTTTGCATACGGCCTTGCGTAATCCTCAGCCTCATGGGGTGAAAGTAGGATCGCAAGATGTGGCACAGGACGTCGCTGCAGAATTGCGCCGTTTATTTGACTTTGCAGAAGCGGTTCGCAGAGGCGATATCGCGGGACATAACGGGCGCCCTTTCACGGATGTGGTGAATATCGGAATCGGTGGGTCCGATCTGGGTCCGGCAATGGCAGTGGGTGCTCTCGTGCCCTATCACGATGGCCCCCGGGTGCATTTTGTTTCCAATATTGATGGGGCGCATCTGGCTGATTGTTTGCGCATGCTCGACCCTGCCACCACCTTGTTTATTGTGGCGTCCAAGACATTCACCACCATCGAAACCATGACCAATGCGCGCTCGGCACGTGCATGGCTGGTGGATCATTTGGGGGAGGTGGCTGTTGCAAGCCATTTTGCCGCAGTGTCGACGGCATTGGATCACGTAGCCCGCTTTGGCATTGCATCAGATCGAGTCTTTGGATTCTGGGATTGGGTCGGAGGGCGTTATTCCTTATGGTCGGCCATTGGCCTGCCTTTGATGATCGCTGTGGGCGCCCAACATTTTCGCTCTTTTCTTGATGGCGCGCATGCCATGGATCAGCATTTCAAAACCGCCCCTCTATCGGATAATCTTCCCGTCATGCTCGGACTGGTCGGGATATGGCATCGCACGTTTTGTCAGTATCCGTCGCGCGCATTGATCCCCTATGATCAGCGCTTGGCACGTCTGCCTGCTTATGTGCAGCAACTGGACATGGAATCAAATGGTAAATCCGTTGATCTAAACGGTCAGCCTGTTACCCGCCCGACGGGCCCCTTGGTTTGGGGCGAGCCCGGCACCAATGCGCAACATGCGTTTTTCCAATTATTGCATCAGGGCACCGATGTTATTCCGGTTGAATTTCTGATTGCGGCAACAGGGCATGAGCCGCATTTGCACGCCCATCATGAATTGTTGCTCGCCAATGTGGTGGCGCAGTCGGAGGCGCTTATGCGGGGGCGTACAGAGCAGCAAGCCTATGATCAATTGGTTGCTGCTGGAATGAGCGCGCGCGATGCAAAACAACGCGCGCCCTTCAAACAATTTGCGGGCAATCGTCCATCCATCACGCTGATTTATCGCCGCCTTGATCCCTTTACCTTGGGGCGGTTGATTGCTCTTTATGAGCATCGGGTTTTCGTTGAAGCGGCGATTTGGGGTATCAATGCCTTTGATCAATGGGGAGTCGAATTGGGCAAAGAGCTTGCAACCTCCTTGCAGCCTTTGATCAAGGATGCGTCAGTGCTTTCTCAAGCCTCAGCTTCGACAGCGGGGGTCTTGGCCTATTTGCATCAGCTCCGCCAGACATAACAGCGTCAGACACTAAGGTGCCCGCTAACGATGGGTGCGGTTAAGTTTTTGCGCTTAGTTTTTGGGTGCAATCGGCATCCGGTCAGGCTCACCTAACTGCACCGTCCAATTTTTTTGTTCGCCTGTATCAATTTCAAAAAACCGCGTTCGGTCATATCCACGCGCCAGACAGTCTTCGACGCCACGAATTTGAAATTCTTTATCGCGTGTACACAGCGGCGTCCGACCAGCCCATTCGCCACCGCGATCATAGTCCTGCGCATAAATATAGTAATAGCGCGCCGCCAAATCTTCTTTTAGCAGCACTTCGCAGCTATTGCCTTTCAGTAGATACCAGCCCTCGCTCACCCAGCCTTGCGGGTCACGATAGCCAAGCGCAATACCAACCCGGCTGGCGGTCTGGTTGCAGACGCGTAAATCCGCCCATGCGTCTTGCGGCAGCATGGAGCTGATCAGTCCAAGGGCGGCGCCAAGGAACAACGCCTTGAGCCTGTGTGGAATGCACCATGCATGCATCTTTGTGATCGTCTCCATTTAACCGACCAAAATAACCCGGATATCATTGATATTGGTGCCGGTCGGGCCGGGGCACAGCAAATCGCCAATGGCTTCAAAAAACCGTGTTGAGTCATTGTTGTCCAGTCGTTTTTGCGCATCCATGCCGCAGGCGGCGGCGCGTGCCAAGGTGTCAGGAAAAACAAAGGCGCCTGCCGGATCATCAGGCTGTCCCGCGCCCCCATCCGTGCCGTCCGTATCACCAGCCACCGCCATAATGGCCGGATGACCTTGAAGTGCCAAGGCTAAGGCTAGGGCATATTCTTGGCCGGGCCCACCACGGCCATCCCCGTGCATGGTTACGGTGAGCTCGCCCCCGGATATGATGGCGCATTTGCGGCCAGCGGCTGCAGCCTCTAAAGCGAGGGCAGCATGCGCGCGGGCTATGTCGCGGGCTTCACCTTCGAGATCAGCCCCCAAAGAAATCACCTCATAGCCTAGTGATTGAGCGAGCGCAGCGGCGGCTTTTACGCCATCATCCTGTCTCTTATACACATCTGACGCTGCCGACGA
>CAWUMW010000003.1:0-34849 GCA_963923415.1 uncultured Hyphomicrobiales bacterium
TCTCCGCCCCGACGGTGATACGCGAAACCCCAGAAACACGCTATCGGGGCGGAGAGCCTGAACGGACTGTCATGTCTCCCCAGACAGACATTCAGGCAAGGCTATTATCGCTTTTAGGGCCTGTCCCCATAGCGATTGATGACATTATTCATCTCTCAGGCTTTGCGACCCCAGTGGTGACACAAATACTGATGGAACTCGAACTGGCTGGCCGGATTATCCGACACAAAGGGCAGTGCGTCTGTCTGGCAGAACCCCCTTCAAAATCTCATACGGATTCAGACGAAGATCAAGAGACGCACCACATGCTGGTGTCATCTGAAAAAGCAGAGTCAGCACACGCAAACAAGACCCCGCCTCAACCTTCGTCTAAAGCGACAGACCCATCTCTTATACCAAATCTCAATTTTTAGTCTACTCTTTTTTTGGACGTTACAGTCAGAAAAAATGGGACTAGTTTTAATCTGTTGTTTTTAAATGTTTTTTGATCAACGTGAAAAGCGGATGACGGGCGCGTTGTCAGCGCCGATCCTCACTTGTTTGCTGCGGTGGATGAGGCGCAGTCAATGCGTTGGATTTGTCTGGTGCGAGGGTGGGGGCGTGATCATGACGATGGGTTTTGGCTTCATCGCTCGCCATCTCTAACAGATAAGCCAACAGATCCAATCGGGCGTGACGGGCCATGCCAGCGAGTTCTTTGCTCAGATCAGAAATATAATCGGCGATTGCGGCAACGGGGGCTGGGGGAAGGGGATCAGGATCGGATGTGTTCATCAAAGCGCCTCATGCCGCGTGATCCTGCACAGCTCATATCAATGAGGCCACAATCAATGAAGCCACAATTACTGTAGCCACAATTAGTTTAGCCACGATCAATGAGGCCTTTTGCGATCAAGCTCTCGTCAGTCAATTTAAGTCAACCAGTCTGACTTAGCCAGTCTCCCTTAGTCAGCCTAACTTAACCAAGCCAAGGCCAATGGTAAGGTGATCATGGAGGCCAAGGTTTGATAGGTCAAAATCTCTGCCATCAAGACCGCATCCCCGCCCATTTGCCGCGCCAGAATATAAGCGCCGCTGGCGGTTGGTACGGCGGTTGATAAGATCACGACGCCAAGCGTCAGACCATCAAGTCCCATGCTCAAAGCAATCGCCCACCCTAACAGGGGCATGCCGATCAAGCGTAACACTGATGAGACGACCATGCCGGGATGGGGCTTGTGCAAGCGCCCTAATTCCAATCCCGCGCCCACCACCAATAAGCCTGCGGATAATGAGGCTTTGCCGAGCATGTCGGTATAAAGCATCACCACTTTGGGGAGTGTGATGCCACTGGCATTAATCGCCAGGCCGATCATGCAGGACCACATGAAAGGATTGCTGATCAAGGTTCGAAAAAATCCAGACACAGAGAGTTTTTGAGCCGAGGCGTAGCGCATGAGAACCGAGATTGCGAGAATATTGAGAAGCGGGATCATCGCAGCGACCGAAACAGCGGCCAATGTAGCGCCTTGGCGGCCAAATAATGCACTGGCCATTGCGAGAGCCACAAAACTATTCCAGCGTGTTGCCCCTTGAAAAATTGAGGTGAAGGCCGGGCCATCAATGGCAAAAACACGGTGTAAAATGGGCTTTAACAGCAAGAGCAAACAGGACATGGCAAGAATACTCGCCACCAAAGTCAGGCCCATCCGCAAGAAGGGAACAGAACCTAAATCAGCCCGTACCAGCGTGTCGATTAACACGGCTGGAAACAGCACATAATAGGTAACGCGCTCAAACCCCGCCCATTGGCTTTGTGTGATGAAATCACTTTGCCGCAAGAGCGATCCGGTGACGATCAAGGCAAAGATCGGCAGTAAGACAGTTAAAATATCATTCATGCGTGAGGCTCGTGTCAGAGGCGGTCTTGAGGGCTTGTAAACGGTCGAGTGCCCCTTGCAAAATATAGGCAGCGGCCATCTTATCAACGAGTTCAGCGCGGCGGGCGCGTGATGTATCGGCTTCCAATAAAGTGCGCGTCACCGCAGCGGTTGAAAGACGCTCATCCCAATAATGTATGGGCACAGATGTGAGCTTTTGCAAATTGCGCACAAAGGCGCGCGTTGATTGCACGCGCGGTCCATCGCTGCCATCCATATTGAGCGGCAAGCCAATGACTAAGGCCCCAATCTGATGTTGGTTGATGAGCTGCAAAAGACGCTGGGCATCGGCTTGAAATTTGGTGCGGCGGATCGTTTCAAGCGGCGAGCAAATCCGGCGCTCCACATCCGATAAAGCCAATCCAATTGTCTTGCTGCCGAGATCAAGACCCATCACCCGCACCCCTTTGGGGAGGGTCAAAAGATCGGCCAATTCGGGATCAGAGGGATGCGTCATGCCCGCTCCTAGCACAGCCTCAGGGCTTGGAATAGCCCGCCGGATGGGCCCAAAACAGCGAAAAAATAGCATGAAGGGAAAAGGAAAAGACCAAATAAGCCGTTTCAAATAGGCCTAAAAAGAGGTCTTTTCCGAAAAAAACAGGCCTGTTTGAGAGAATGTCGAGGGTTCAAAAAAACTCATTTTTGACATTCCGAACCTTCCGGCCAAACAGGGTTTTTCTGGCCAGAAAGTCGTGTGGAATGTCTTTTTTGACATGAACGGGTCGATGGGCGGTCAAATCCGCTCAGCGGTTCCAGTCCGGTCGTGGATGGGTCAGGCGGTTGCGCAAGGCATGGGCGGCTTCAACAATGGCGGCTGCATCGATCCGGTAGCTACGATAGAGATCGGGCAGGGTTCCGGTTTGTCCGAAATGCTCAACCCCCAAACTGGCCATGCGATGTCCCATCACGCCGCCCATCCAACCGAGTGTTGCGGGATGCCCATCGAGCACGCTGATCAAGCCGCAATGGGGAGGCAGGGGGCCGAGCAGATTTTCGACATGTGAAGGCGTGTGACCTTCACCACGCTGGCGCGCGCGTTCAGCAGCCGACCATCCGGCATTGAGTCGATCCGCGGAGGTGACAACCAGCAAGCCGACATCGCGGAAGCCCGCGCCCAAATGTCCAACGGCTGTGATGGCTTCGGGCAAGATCGCGCCCATGGCGATGATCACGCAATCGGGATTGGGACCGGGGCGGCGCAACCAATAGCCGCCGGCGAGAATGTCATGCTCTAACTCTGCGGTCATGGGCCGCTGGATTTGTTCGATGCTGCGGGTTGATAAGCGCAGATAGACCGAACCGCCTTTGCTATCGCGTAGCCACGCCACACCCGGTTCAGATTGCTCTTGATCGGTCGAGCCGTCGCCGCGCTGCATATAGTCAAAGCCCCAGCGCATGATGACGGCCAACTCATCGACAAAGGCGGGTTCAAAAGCAGCCAGACCATCTTGCGCCATGCCGATCAATGGCGTGGCAATCGATTGATGCGCCCCGCCTTCGGGAGCCAGCGTTAAACCCGATGGCGTTGCAACCACCATAAAACGCGCATCCTGATAGCAGGCATAATTGAGCGCATCGAGACCGCGCATGATAAAGGGATCATACAGCGTGCCGATGGGCAATAAGCGTTCGCCATTGATTGTATGCGACAGACCCAAAGCCGACAGCAAAATGAACAGATTCATTTCTGCAATGCCGAGTTCGATATGTTGGCCTTGCGGTGAAAAATCCCACACAAAGGTGGAGGGGATTTTCTCTTTGCGGAATAAATCAGCGACCGTATCGCGTGCGAATAATTTGCGCCGATTCACCCAACCGCCCAGATTGGTGGAAACCGTTACATCGGGCGCGCAGGTGACAATGCGATCTGCCATGGGGTGATCTGATCCCGCCAATTCATGCAAGATCAATCCAAAGCCTTGTTGGGTCGCCATCATGCGTTCAGCGCGAAACGGCAGTTGCGCCGGAACCGCATAAGTAGGGGCGCTGAGGCGGCGGGAGGGGCCTTGAACAAAAGGCACCGCGCGCAAGAAAGCGCGCATCTCGTCTTCGGGGCGCTGGCAGGCTTCAAAGGGCTCCCATTCATGCCCTTCCCGAATCCCCAAACGGCTGCGCCACTCCTCGATTTGCTTGGGGGTCATCAAGCCTGCATGATTGTCTTTGTGCCCTTGAAACGGCAATCCAACGCCTTTGATTGTATAGGCGATGAAGCAGACGGGACGATCATGGGTTATGCTTTCAAAGGCATCGAGCAGGCATCCCAAATCATGCCCGCCTAAATTGGCCATCAAGGCCAATAACTCCTCATCACTGCGCCGCTCGATCAAAGCGGTGACGGGGCCTTGATCGCCAATATCATCGAGCAAGCGTTTGCGAAACGCGGCGCCGCCTTGAAAACATAAAGCGGCATAGAGCGGGTTCGGGCAGTGATCAATCCAATGTTGGAGAACCGACCCGCCGTCTTCGGCAAAAGCCTGTTGCATCAAACGGCCATATTTAATGATCACCACATCCCAGCCAAAATTGCGGAAAATGGCTTCAAGTTTTTCCCACAACCCTTCGCGGATCACCGCGTCGAGACTTTGGCGATTGTAATCGACAACCCACCAGCAATTGCGCAGCCCTTGTTTCCAACCATCCAACAAGGCTTCGTAAATATTGCCCTCATCCATTTCCGCATCCCCCACCAAGGCGATCATGCGGCCTCTGGGGCGATCCTTCATCCAGCCATGTTCTGTCACATAGTCTTGCACCAAAGAGGAGAACAGGGTTTGCGCAACACCCAAGCCAACCGAACCCGTCGAGAAGTCGACATCATCGACATCTTTGGTGCGGGAAGGGTAGGATTGCGCTCCGCCGAGTCCTCGAAAATTGATCAGCTTGTCGCGGCTCTGCTTGCCTAAAAGATATTGAATGGCGTGATAAACAGGAGAGGCATGTGGCTTGACCGCAACCCGATCTTCAGGTCGCAGGATTTTGAAATAAAGTGCTGTCATGATGGTGGCGAGTGAAGCCGAGGAGGCTTGATGGCCGCCGACTTTCAACCCATCGACATTGGGGCGAATATGATTGGCGTGATGAATCATCCATGTTGAGAGCCACAAGATTTTTTGTTCCAGCGCTTGCAGCATCGGGACTTCCGGGCGCACATGGGCGGTGGATTTTTGTAGTGATTGGCTCATCAGAGGTCCTCCCCATTCGGTGGTATCGGCATGTGACACAGACCGTGTGGCTTACGAGGGATGATTCAGGCCTTGTGCGTGATGCGGTGTCCGTGTGGTTAAAATGTAATCCGGATAAGGCGGCAGATTTTACCTATTTTTTGTTGGAATTGACAAAATTTTAGAAAGTTTTACTTTGTTAAGACTAAAAATTAGGAAATTTTACCATGATTGCTCTTGATGCAACGGATCGAAAAATCCTCGCTTTATTGCAAGCGGATTGTCGGTTGACGCTTTCCGATGTGGCGCAAAAGGTTGGGCTGTCGGTGTCGCCTTGTCATCGTCGGATCAAACGGCTTGAGGATCATGGCGTGGTGTTGCGTTATACAGCGATGGTTGATCAGCGGGCCGTGGGCCTGCCGGTGTCGGTCTTTGTTTCCATCAAGCTTGAACGCCAAAAGGAAAAAGATTTGGAACGCTTCGCCAAAGCGATTGCCGATTGGGACGAGGTGGTTGAATGCTATTTGATGACCGGGCCGCGCGATTATTTGTTGCGGGTGGTGGTGGCTGATTTGATGGCCTATGAGCAATTCATCAAACAGAAGCTCACGCGTCTGGATGGGATCTCCTCGATTGAATCCTCATTTGCGCTTGATCAGGTTAAATTTGCGGTGTCTTTACCTTTATAAGGTCAACCTTGTGACGTGCCTTCACTCTGTCTACATGCCGCGCGGGAGGTAAAGCGCTAAAATGGCCATGATCAAGGTGAGCAGGCCGCTGATCACGAACACAAAAGGCAGTGGTAAAAACCACAAAGCCACGGTCATGATCCCCGGCATGATGATGGGGCCGACATGCCGAAAGGTCATAAAGACCGATGTCATTGCGGGGCGCTCAAGGGGTCTCACCGCGCGTAAAAAGGGTACATTGCCCCCTCCATCAATGACGGTGGCAACAAAGGCTGCCAGCACCAACATGATGAGACAGGCGCCGGGCTGATCGAGCAAAGCCAGCAGGGCTGCGACGATACTTAAAGCGGCGGTGCCGCCATAGGCCAACATCATCAATTTGCGCATGCTGAAGCGGCGGGCCAGACGCGCCCAAACCCGCGCGAGCAATAAAGGCAACATGCCGAGTGTCACAATGAAGCCGCCGACTTCCGCGCCATAGCCTGATTGGCGCGCATAAATCGGCGCATAAATAAAATAAGTGAGCCACCACCCATTGCGGCCAAAGGCCAATAACCATGATAGGCGCAAACGCGGTTGGGTCATAAACCGCCGCACCGCATGCAGCGGATTAGGAAGGCGCGTTTGGGCATGATCAAGCCCACTCGTTTTGACGATGCCGGTCAGCACGAACATCCCCACCAAAGAAATGACGGAGAGGCCGCTTAATGCATAACCGGCATAGTCCGCCACATGCTGGCCAAGGGATACACCAATCCACGGACCGACAGCAAAACATCCGCCCGCCACCACCAGTCGCTTGGCTTCAAAACTTTGCAGGCTGCGGCGGGCAATATTGTCGAGCAAATAGAGATTGAGCACAACATCAAGCGAGGCTGTTGCTAGAGCTTGCAAGATCAAGCCGAAGATCAGGCTGGGTATATAATGCAAGCTGAGCAAAATAATGGCGGCGGTGTGAAGGAAGGTGCCAAAAAACAAAACGGTGCGCCGTTGGGTTTGATGCATGATTTGCGGAATAGAGAGGATCGTGACCAAACCGGTGATGGCGGTTGCAAAATAAACCAAACTGACCAGTTTCGGATCTTGCAACAAGGCATAGGCTTTGAGCGGGATCAGGGTTAGCAACAAAGAGCGCGATAAAGCATCAAGCGCAAACAGGCAGATAAAGGTCCATGGTGCGGGGGACACTGGATGTGAGTCAGAGCTGTGCGGGGAGGAAGCA
Organism: uncultured Hyphomicrobiales bacterium; assembly: GCA_963923415.1. Classification (GTDB taxonomy): domain Bacteria; phylum Pseudomonadota; class Alphaproteobacteria; order Rhizobiales; family Beijerinckiaceae; genus CAIYZJ01. The sequence goes on from CAWUMW010000003.1 coordinate 6,992, forward strand.
GACGACATGGACCAAATTTCAGAGCGGCAGAGGAAGGGGAGAGCAGAAAACAAGGCGGGCATTCAGCGCGGGTGATTTTTTTTAAGCATATTTCGATGCTGTCGAGAAGGTCGCATGATCAGATTTGGAACCGTGCATGGCAGCAATGCACAGGCTGTGGCGAACAAACCGCGTGGCGCTATCTCATGACACCACCACGCAATAAGCTGAGGGGAGATGGATTTAGATGAAATGCAGGCGGGCTGAGGGCAGATTGATGCCGAATAATTCACTGCGCCACATTTGTCCGGGTTGCACCGGAAAGGCGCGGGTTAAGGTGCCGGTGGTGATGATTTCCCCGGCTTGAACATCGCTATTATAGGGATCATGTTCCAGCATCAGTAGCAAATGGCGCAGCGCCTTGAGCGGGCCATCGAGCACATTTTTTGCAAAACCTGTGTCCACACAGTGGTCGTCGCAATAAAGATCAATCGAAAAATGGCTCAAGGCATCGAGCCAAGCAGGATGCGCCTCTGCGGGGATTGTGTAGGGTTGGCCGATCAGCAAGGCCCCATGCAGGCCACATCCGGCAATCGTATCCGCTGCGGCAAACGACCAATCGAAAAACAGCGATTGCACCAATTCAAATCCATGGGCGATCCATTCCATACAGGCCAACAATTGGGCGTCATCCATCCCCGCTTGCGGCTTATGTTTGAGCTTGAAAATAATCTCCGGCTCAATGCGCGGTTCCGCAAGGCCATGCAGGGCAAAGGTTTGATGCGCGTTTGTGAGCCAAACCACCGTGCTGTCATAGATGTCGCCCCAGATCGGTTGGTGCACATCATATTCGTCCCAAATGGTGCGGTTGGTAAAACCGATTTTGCGACCGATGGGTGTTTCGCCACGCTGGATGCGACGCAGCCGCAAAGCCGAGGTGACTTGATAGGCATTCTCAGCCGTTAAAAGCGTGGTGCGACGGGTAAAGGGGGTCGTTTGACGCCCGGTGCCCAGCAAGTCCATCACTTCATCGGTGATGGCGGCAAAGGGTTTTTTGGGGTTGATGCGCCGCATTCCGCCGATCCAGTGTTAAAGGGAGGCGCCAACGCCTGTCAGCGAAAGGGTGGCTGCATGGTGACAGCGGACCTGATGGCCGGCGCCCAGATCTTGCAGCGGGGGGCGCTGGCTTTTGCACAAATCTGTGGCAAAGGCGCAGCGGGGATGAAAGGCACAGCCGGACGGCGGATGAGCGGCATCTGCCACCTCGCGCGGCAGAATGATGCGGTGCTGGCGGGCGCGCGGATCGGGTGTTGGGACAGCCGACAACAAGGCTTCAGTATAAGGATGGCGCGGGGTTTCAAACAAAGCTTCAGTGGGTGCGATTTCGACCAGTTGGCCAAGATACATCACCGCAACGCGATCACTGACATGTTTGACGACGCTCAGATCATGCGCAACAAACAAATAGCTCAAGCCGAGCCGATCTTGCAGATCCAACAACAAATTGATGATTTGCGCTTGTACCGACACATCAAGAGCGGAGACGGGCTCATCGGCGACAATGAGGGAGGGGTTGAGGGCGAGGGCGCGGGCAATGCCGATGCGCTGGCGTTGGCCACCCGAAAACGCATGCGGAAAACGGTTCATATAGGCGGTGGGCAGGCTGACCAGATCGAGTAATTCGCGCACCCGATCCGTGCGCGCTTTTTCATCCATCATGCCATTGATGAGCAAGGGTTCAGCGATCAAATCGCCAACCATCATGCGGGGATTGAGCGATGAAAACGGATCTTGAAACACCATTTGCATATGGCGGCGAAAGGGTTTGAGCGCGGCTTTGGGCAAGGGCGCGAGATCGGTGGTGTGACCATCAATGGTGAGATTGATGGTGCCGGCGGTGGGGGGTAACGCGCGCATGATACAGCGCGAGGCGGTGGTTTTTCCGCAACCGCTTTCTCCAACCAGCGCCAAAGTTTCGCCTCGCCCGACCGTAAAGCTGACATCATCAACCGCTTTAACCTGCCCGACCAAGGTGCGCAGCAAGCCTTTATGGATGGGGAAATATTTTTTGAGATTTTTAACCTCAAGCACGCTCATGGCTGCCCTCCATATAAGAAGCAGCTGACATCGCGGCCCGGCCCTTGGGGAATAGGGGAGGGCTCTTTCACATCGCACACGCCCTTGATGGCCTCCGCGCAGCGCGGATGGAAAGGGCATCCAGTCGGGCGGGCAAAGGGATGCGGGATTGATCCTTCAAGCGTTGCCAGTTTGGTGCGCGGCTTGGCGCGGATGCTCGGGATCGAGCGCAGCAGCGCTTTGGTATAAGGATGTTTGGGGTCATGGAAAATGGCATCCACGGGTCCACGCTCAACCGCCCGCCCCAGATACATGACCACCACATCATCGGCCATTTCCGCAATCACGCCCATATCATGGGTGATCAAGATCACCGATAACCCGCGCTCTTTCTGAATGGTTTGCAACAGATTGAGCACTTGGGCTTGGGTTGTGACATCGAGCGCTGTTGTCGGCTCATCGGCAATCAAGAGATGCGGATCACAGGCCAGCGCCATGGCGATCATGACACGTTGGCGCAAACCACCCGAGAGCTGGAACGGATAGTCATCAATGCGGCGTTCAGGATTAGGCACGCCCACCCGCCCCAATAAGTCAATGGCGCGCTGGCGTGCTCCAGCCTCGCCGAGTGCGGTGTGCAACAGAATGGATTCCATGATCTGATTGCCGACCGTGTAATAATGGCTAAATGAGGCCATCGGCTCTTGAAACACCAAAGCGATTTCTTTGCCACGGATCGCGCGCATTTCTGCGCCCTCTGTCGGCAGCGATAACAAATTGGTGTTGGTTGTGCTGCCGTCTGATTGCTGCCGTCGCAGCCAGATTTCACCACCCTCGATCCGGCCGGGTCGGTCGACAATGCCTAAAATCGTGCGGGCGGTAATGCTTTTGCCGCAGCCGCTTTCGCCGACAAGCCCCAAAGTGCGTCCAGCCGTGATCTCGAAGCTCACGCCATCCACCGCTTTCACCACGCCATCATCGAGTGGGAAATAGGTTTTGAGATTTTTAACCGAAAGAAGCGGGGTTGGGTCTGTCATCGGATCAACCATAAGGATCAGCGGCATCGCGCAGGCCGTCACCAAGGAAATTAAAGGCAAGAATAATCACGATGACGGGAACGGCAGCAGTCAGCAGCCACGGGGCCAACGCCAAGGTTTCAATATTTTGTGCGTCTTGCAGCAAGATCCCCCAACTGATCGCCGGTGGGCGCAAGCCAAGGCCGAGAAAGGACAAGGAGGTTTCGCTGATGATCATGGCCGGTAAAGCAAGCGAGGTGGCGGCAATGATATGGCTCAAGAAAGACGGCAGCATGTGATGAAAGATGATGCGGACTTGGCTGGCGCCGGCAAGCTCTGCGGCAGCAATAAAATCCTCATTGCGAAGTGCCAAAAATTTGCCCCGCACCACGCGGGCCAAATCCGTCCACCCCAAGAACGAAATGATGATCGTAATCGCCAAATAGACTTGCACCACGGTCCATGTATTGGGCAAGGCCGCAGCCAGCCCCATCCAGAGCGGGATCGTGGGCATTGAACGTAAGATTTCGATCAGGCGTTGGATGATGATATCGACCACGCCGCCATAGACCGCCGAGAGACCCCCTAACAGCACGCCGAGAAACAGCGAGACGGTAACCCCCGCTAAACCAATGGTCAGCGAAATGCGGGTCGCCACCATAATGCGCGACCATAAATCGCGGCCAACCAAATCGGTTCCAAGCAGAAAAATACCATCTTCGGGTTGGGCGTCTTTGAGTCCGATCAGATGCGTGCTGCTTGGGATCAGGCCAAACAGATTGTAGCGATAGCCCTCCGCCAGAAAGCTTAGATAGACTTTGCGGTCGGGATCGATCTGATAGCTGAGTTTGAACGTGCGCAAATCGCGCTTTTGCGTCAGACCATAGACATAGGGTTTGAACGCGCCGTCATCAAACAGATGGATGCTTTGCGGCGGGATATGGCTGCGCCGACTATCGGTGGCATGCGGATCAGCATAGGCAAAAAAATCAGCAAAGAGCACCACAATATAAAAAGCAATCACCACAAAGCCAGACAGGACCGCAAGCTTATGCTTGCGAAACCGCCACCATGTCAGTTGCCACTGCGTGGCAACAGCAAAATGCTCTTCGCGGCTCTGTGTGGCTGCGCTCATGGGGCCCTCAATCAAGCTCATGGCGGATGCGCGGATCCACCCACATCAACACCAGATCGGAAATGAAGGTGCCAATCACTGTCATCACCCCTAACAACAACACGATCGTGCCGGCCAGAAACATGTCTTGCGCAATCAGGGCTTTGAGCAAAAGCGGGCCCACGGTGGGGAGACTAAGAACCAGCGAAATGATGATCGACCCCGACACCAGATAAGGAAACAGATAGGCGATGGTGCTGGCAAAGGGATTGAGTGCGGCCCGCACCGGATATTTCATAATCACGCGTCCTTCCGGCAAGCCTTTAGCGCGTGCGGTGATCACATAGGGTTTGCGTAATTCATCGAGCAGATTGGCGCGCATGATGCGGATCAGTTGGGCGGTTCCTGCCAAGGCCAAAATAATCGCAGGCAGGGGCAGATGTTTCATCAAATCCCAGACTTTAGCGAGGCTCCAGGGCGCGAGATCAAATTCGCTGGAAAATAACCCGCCGACATTGACCCCGAAAATCACAAAGGCGAAATACATAATCACCAGCGCCAACAAAAAATTCGGTACAGCCAGTCCGACGAAACTCATTGTCGTTAACACATAGTCCATCACCGAATATTGGCGCACGGCAGAATAGATCCCCAAAGGCAGAGCAATGCCCCATGTCAGCACTAAGGCCGCCAAAGATAGGCAAATGGTCAACCACAACCGATCCCCGATCACTTCAACAACAGGGCGGTGCCATTCCATCGACTCACCGAAATCGCCCACTATGACCCGCGACATCCATTTGACATATTGGACGGTGATCGGTTGATCTAAACCATAAAGGATGCGCAGATTTTTAGCTTCTTCTGCTGAGACTGAACTGCCGGAGGCGGAGAGATTGGCGATATAGGCATCGACAAAATCGCCCGGCGGCGCCTGAATGATAATGAAAGACAAAACGGAAATTGCTGCCATGGTAATGACAGCCAAAACCGCACGTCTTGCAATATAGGCCAGCATGAACAGATCTCGTATTTTAAGGACGCTCCGGCACGCAGGCTCTTATGAGCATTTGAGCGGAGAAGGAAGACGCCCCGGACCTTAAAATACAGGGAACCGGGGCGTAGATATAATCAAACAGATTTCTATTTGAAATACCAAGTCTCAGGATGAGAGCTTGCAGGCGTGCGGCAATGCTGAGCAATGCACACACGTGACGGAATATTACCCAATTTAGTTGAAACCATACGGACACCGAATTGGGCCGGGGATTCTCCGACTGTGCCGATCATATATTGTTGATCAACCAAGATTTTCCAGATGTCTTGGGCAATCTTGTCGCGACCTGCTTCGGTTCTTTCACCGGAAGCAGACCGGAACAGATCCAGCGCCTTTATCAGGTTCGGATCAGTAGGAGCGCGTCCTTGAGCGCCATTGGAGGCGAACCACACTGCAAATTCAGGCCCTACATAGGCCTCTGTCGGATCAACCGGTAAGGCATGACGGGGGAAGAGATAGAGCAATTCCGTGCCGCCATTGGTCCAGATCATGATCTGGTGCTCGTTGTTGCGGGTGCGGGTGGTGGCGAGCGTGCGCTCCATTTCCCGCACATCGGCTTGAATGCCGATCTTGCGCCACTGTTCAGCAATCATTTCACCTTGTTGCGGCCAAGGCAGCAGGGCTTTGACGGCCTGAATTTGAATGCGCAAACGCTCCCCATTATCGGTACGAACCCGGAAACCGTCTGCATCTTTCTTGGTCAGTCCGATGCTGTCGAGCAATTGGTTGGCTTTGGCAATATCAAGCGTTGACCATTTGTCCCGATATTCCTTGCCGGGGCTTTGCGGCATTTGCACAGACGGCGCAATCGAGCCGGGTGTGCCGATGCCGAGCCAGAAGGTCTCGTTCAATTGTTTGCGGTCAATGCCCATCGACAAAGCGCGGCGGAAATCGGCATTGGTCAGCCATTTAGCAATTTCTGGATCGGCTTTGAAAGACTGGTTGATGAACAAGGTTGTATCGCTGCCATGCAAGGCCAGATCAAGGTGAACTTTATAGCCGCCTTTTTGCTGGTTATCGAGCACAACGGGCAATTTGCTCAGGCTGATATGGCGTTCTTGCATGTCATAATTGCCGCCGATCGCGCGCAAATTAATGACTTCCGAATCCTCAGCCAGAGTCAGCACCACTTTGTCGATATAAGGAAGCTGGTTACCCGCTGTATCGACCGCCCAATAATAGGGGTTGCGTTCCAAAACCCAGGTGGGGGTGTTGATCGGATTGGTGGTTTTCCAGGGACCGATGGTCGGCAAAGCGGTGTTGAGCGTCCAATCTTTCTTGAAGTGGAGCATCTTCACCCAATTTTCAAATCCTTCCGCTTTGGCTTTTTCATTCACAGCCTGTTCGGAAGAATATTTGGGCAGGAATTGTTTGAGGTAATGTTTAGGCGCATAGGCGCCATAGGTGGTGCCTTGCGATTGACGCACCGATTGTCCGCCCCCGATGAGCGTATCGCCAGCCAGAAAATCGACGAACAGGAAATGTGGATTTTCAAATTGGAACTCGACGGTTGTGTCGTCGATTTTAACAACCTTGCCCGGCTTGCCACCCGGGGACATATCGGCAATCGGAGCGGAGACGATGTCTTTGTTTGAGTAGAGATCTTCAAACCAGAACACAAAATCATCGGCGCTGAACGGCGCGCCATCGGACCACCGCATGCCTTTGCGCAAATTCACGCGAATGATTTTGCCATCAGCGCTTTGTTCCCATGATTTGGCGGCACTGGGAACAATCTTGGTTCCTGTCGGATCCCAAAATAATAATTTGTCAGAGGCATTCAAGCGATTGCCATTTTCCCAATCGCCTGGTCCCAGAAAGCCGCGGCGCCATGTGCCACCATATTTGCCCACTTCAGCCAAAGGCTTGAGCACCATCGGGTCACTTGGCAAGCGGTCTTTGACGGCGGGCAATTTGCCTGCTTTCACAAGGGCTGCGAGATCGGGCGCTTCTTGGAATGTTTTAGGCCATTTGCTGCTGTCAGAGACGATCTCTGGTCCTTCAAGCTTGCCGACCAGTCCCGAAGCCGCCAGATTGGCAGATGGTTGTTGTGCGTATGGGCCGGAGACGCTTGCCAGACCGATCGCCAGCGTCGTGGCCATGCCCAGCCAGAATGATTTTTTCATCAGGTTCCCCCTTTTCGGTGCCAAGCCAATAAACCCGCAACCGCACACGCCCTCATTGGATGCGCATGTGAAAGGGGTTTCCTTTGCTAATGGCACAATCTTTTTCATTTTGCGGGGGCATGTTAGGGTGCTGTCCTTCTTCAGGTCAACCGATTTTGCATGGCAGCACTGTTTATCCAGCGGTTTATTGGGCGCAGGATGGATCCCGTTTGGTTGGAAAACCGCGCTTTCGATTGCTTTTAGCGGTTTGGTGACCTAGGGTCAGACCTCATTAATTTTGCCGTTGTTGTCAAATTAATAAGGTCTGACCCTAGAACAGCGTCAGCAAGACGTGAGACAAACGCCCATAATTTGGGATCTTTGTTGTCTGGCTCTTATGACGTTTCATCCCCCTATCTGAAGGAAAGAGTTTATGACTGGTCGCAAGTCTGATCATCCGATCGCTGATTTTATTCTCAACCGTTGGTCGCCGCGCTCCTTTACCCCGGCCACGATCACCCCTGCCGAATTGGAAACCTTGTTTGAGGCCGCACGGTGGGCACCTTCTTCTTACAATTCGCAACCTTGGCGCTTCGCCTATGCGCTGCGGGGCGGCAAAGGATGGGACGCTTTAACTGGTCTTTTGAATGCCTTTAACCAGTCTTGGGCCAATCATGCGGCAGCGATTGTTTTTGTGGCTTCCAAAAAAACCATGATGGTGCCCACCAGTCCCGATCCGGTGCCCTCGCGTTCGCATTCGCTTGATACCGGGGCCGCTTGGGGCCTGTTGGCTTTGCAAGCCCAAATCAATGGCTGGGCCACCCATGCGATGGTTGGTTTGGATTTCGACAAAGCGGCTGACGTGTTGCATCTGCCTGATGGCTACGCGCTTGAAATGGCGTTTGTGGTCGGAAAAGCTGGCCCCAAAGAGCAATTGCCTGAGGCTTTGCAAGCGCGGGAAGTCCCCAGCAGCCGGATGCCGGTCTCCGACTTTGCCCATGAAGCAGTTTTTAAAGCTTAAGCTGTCTTTGTCTGGAGCGTGAGGCTCCTTCATCCGCGGACCAAAAAGGGGCTTTTTAAAGCCCCTTTTTGCTGGGCGCCTTTAATGTCTTGTCAAGGCTTGTTTGAAATGATGATATTTGCCACGGACGGGACGAAGGGGGGCGCGCACGATCATGGAACGCGGCGAGCAATTTGCGCAGGCGCTGTCTGAGCTTTTCCCGTGGTTCGTGGGATTTTTGGTCGTGGTGCTGGTTTTGGGCTTTGTGCAGCGTATTTTTTCCGAAGACCAGATGAAATTGCTCGACTGGTTCTTGTTGTTCCTCGGCCTCTCGCTGGCTCTATACGCTTTACGCTAAGCGGCAAAGCAGGGGACGCCGATCCTTGCGGCCGGACAAGGACGAGCTGGTCATGAAGTCACTAGGGTCAGACCTCATGAGGTCAGACCCTAGCTGGCAATATAGAGCCCACCATTCACATGCAGACTGGCGGCGGTTATAAAAGAAGCGTCTGACGAGCACAAAAAGGCAATCGTGCCGGCGACTTCCTCTGCGGTGCCAAGCCGCTTCATCGGCGTTTGCTCGATAAAATGTGTGCCGGTCAGGTTCAACAGATTTTGCACCATTGGCCCGTCAATCAAGCCGGGGGAGACGGCATTGACCCGTGTTGTGGGAGCAAGCTCGACGGCCAATGAGCGGCTGAAGGATAAAACAGCGCCTTTGGCGGCGGCATAATGGGCATGGGCGCGGCTGCCGCGATGTCCAGCCATCGAGGCGATGTTCACAATCGCACTCGGTGTTGCAAGATGCGCAATGACAGCGCGACAGAGATAAAACACGCTATCAAGATTAATCGCGCAGCTTCTTTGCCAGTCTTGATCCGATAAATCAGCGACCGCGCCATCCTCATAAAGACCCGCCGCAGTCACAAGAAAGTGGATCGGGCCGAAATGGTGGCTGGCTGTGGCTAACGCGCGGTCACACTCCGCAGATTGGGTGACATCAAGCGGCAGCGCCAACAGGCGCGCACCGCTGGGGTCTAGGGTTTTAACGAGCGCGTCGAGCGCTGCGCTGTCGCGGTCGGCCAGCACACAGCGCGCCCCACTGGCGTAAAAACGCTGGGCGATTGCCCGTCCGATTGTCCCCGCAGCGCCGGTCAGAAACAGGGTTTGTTCTGAAAAATCATAGCGGGCTGGGCGCATGGGCTATCCTTGAGGGCGGTGGGAGAGAACAGAAGGGGAGGGACTAAGAGCGCCTATCGCAACGTGAGCATGATCTTGCCAGAATGGGCGCTTGATTCCATCAATTCATGCGCCGCGCGGGTTTGTTCGAGCGGAAAGCTTTGATGGATCACCACGCGCATTTGGCCTTGGGCATAAAGCGGCCAGACATCGGCGCGCACATGATCCGTAATGGCTTTTTTCAAAGCAACGGAGCGGGGCCGCAAAGTTGAACCCGTTAAAGTCAAGCGTCGCAGCATCATGGGCATGAAATCAAACTCAACGCGGCTGGTTTGCAAAAAGGCTATTTGCACCAAGCGGCCCTCTGTCCCCAAACAGGAGACGTTTTTTTGCAGATAGGGGCCTCCGACCATATCAAGGACCACATTCACCCCTTTGCCTTGGGTGATGGATTTAACCTCAGCGACAAAATCTTGCGTGCGATAATTGAGGGCGTAATCGGCACCCATAGCCCGACAGAAGGCAAGTTTGTCTTCCGATCCGGCTGTTGCAATCACAGTGGCGCCGTTCTGCTTGGCAAGCTGAATAGCGGTGTAGCCAATGCCGCTTGATCCGCCATGGATCAAAATGGTTTCCCCACGCACAAGACGTCCGCGGGTGATGATATTGTCATAAACCGTCAGCACATTTTCAGGCAGGCCAGCCGCTTCCACCATAGACAAGCCGTGCGGAATCGGCAGACACAACACCGCCTCCGCCACGCAATAATCGGCATAGCCGCCGCTGATCACCAAAGCGCACACCTGATCACCCATGCGCAATGTCTCAACGCCTGCGCCGAGCGCAACGACCGTTCCGGCAATTTCAAGCCCCGGAACCGATGTCGCGCCCGGGGGCGGCGGATAGCCGCCAGCCCGTTGCAGGCAATCAGGGCGATTCACGCCTGCGGCTGCCACTTCGATCAGCACTTGCCCTTCTGCGGGAACAGGCAGCGGGCCATGCGCAAGCTGAATGACCTCCGGCCCGCCGGCGCCGTCGAAATGGATATATCGCATCGAAGTTGGCAGGCTGGGAGGCAGGCTCATGGTCAGGCTTTCTGTCAGGGGAGGGAGGGTGCAGGGAGGGAGTAAGTAAGAAGTAGGCAAGAAGTAGGCAGAAGGATAGATTTTTTATTGATCTTTTTGTTATTTATCACTGCTGATCTTGTCAGGCAATTTGGTTGTGTGCGACTAGTCGAACGGTGAGACTATGCGTTTAAGCGCTCTGTTTCTCATACGGATTTTTTCGCCCAACCGAGCGATCAGGCATGAGGATGTGACATGAGAGAGGTAAGCGGACATACCCGCATTTGGGGGATTTTGGCTGATCCGATTGCCCATGTGAAAACACCGCAGTTGATCAATCAAGTGGCCGCCGAACGGGGTGTTGATGGCGTGATGGTGCCTATGCAGGTGAGCGCTGCGGATCTGCCGGTTTTGGTGCAAGGTCTTAAAGCCATGCAAAGTCTCGGTGGCTTTGTGGTGACGGTGCCGCATAAAGCCGCGATTGTCGATCTTCTGGATGAGGTCAGTGTGGCTGCGCGGTTGATGGGGGCGGTGAATGTGGTGCGGCGAGAGGCCGATGGTCGGCTGGTCGGCGATATGTTGGATGGGGTTGGCTTTGTCAGCGGCCTGCGGCAGGCTGGCATTGAGCCGCGCGGTTTGCGCGCCTATTTGGCGGGGGCCGGAGGGGCGGCCAATGCGATTGCCTTTGCTTTGGTGGAGGCCGGTGTGGTGCAATTGACGATTGCCAATCGGACGCAGGCGAAGGTTGAGGATTTGATCAAGCGCTTGCATCAGGTGGCCCCAACTGCGGATCTGCGGATTGGGAGCGCTGATCCGACAGGGCATGATCTGGTGATCAATGGCACATCGCTTGGATTGCGTGCGCACGATGCTTTGCCATTCGAGGGTGCGCGCTTAACGGCACAGCAGATTGTGGCCGAAGTCATTATGGATCCGGAAGAGACGGCGATCATGGCGCTTGCCAGAGCCAAAGGATGTCGCGTGCATCCGGGTAAACCGATGTTGGCGAGTATGCGCTATTTGCTGGCTGATTTTATGAGGGTGCAATGACAGGCAAACGGGATTTGCACGGGCGCACCGCGCTTGTCACAGGGGGAGCGTCCGGGATCGGCTTGGCGATTGTCAAAGCCTTTCTGCAGGCCGGGGCGCGGGTTGCGGTTTTTGATTTAACGATCAGTGACGTTTTTATTAAAGCGCATCCCGATGTCGTCGCGCTCACCGGGGATGTGACCGATCCGGCGCAGGTGCAAACGGGCTTTGCGGCCGCCGCAACCCAGTTGGGCGGGCTGGATACGGTGGTGGTCAATGCGGGCATTGCGCAAAACCGCCCAACCTTTGATCTGAGCTTCGCGGAATGGCGGCGGGTGATGGCGGTTAATCTCGACGGAGCTTTTTTGAGCTGTCAGGAGGCCGGGCGGCGGATGGCACAATCGGGCGGGGGCGCGCTTATTTTGACGGCCTCGATGTATGGTCTGGTCGCGGCTCCCGAACGGATCGGCTATTGCGTCTCCAAAAGCGGCGTGGTGATGATGGCCAAGGCTTTGGCGATTGAATGGGCCTCCTTGGGCATCAGAGTCAATGCGGTGGCACCCGGCTATGTGCGCACGCCTTTTGTTGAGGCGCTGGTTGAAGAGGGGCGTCTGGATGTGCCGAAGCTTGAACAGCGCACCCCGATCGGCCGATTGATTACGCCCGAAGAAGTGGCCGATGCCGTATGCTTCTTGGCATCCGATGCAGCGCGTGCGGTCACCGGACAGGTCATGGCGATTGATGGCGGCTGGACCGCTTATGGATATGTGTAAGGACGGATATGCCGATAACCACTCCTCTTGCTCCGCTCGCGCCTTGGATTGAATTGAAAACCACCGCACAGGATTGGGCGGCGGCGGATCCGCAGCTCTTGGGTGGAATGCTCACCCAATTGCATCTCATCCGGGCCTTTGAGGAGAAGGTGCTGGAACTGGCGGGGGAAGGGTTGGTGCATGGTCCTGCCCATTCCTCTATCGGTCAGGAAGGGGGCGCGGTTGGCTCGATCATTGGCCTGCGCCCGAGCGATCACATCAATGGCTCGCATCGCGGTCATCACCAATTTTTGGCCAAGGCGCTGGCCTTTGTCGCCCCTGATCTTAACCCTGTGAAAGACTTTGCCGAACCGGTGCAATCGGTGTTGTTGCGCAGCTTGGCGGAAATCATGGGGCTTGAGCCCGGTTATGGCAGCGGGCGCGGCGGCTCAATGCATTTGCGCTGGGCGCCGGCGGGCGCTTTGGGAACCAATGCGATTGTGGGGGGCGGCGTGCCTTTGGCTGCCGGCGCTGCCTTTGCGCATCAACGCGCCGGAACAGGGGATGTGGCCATTACCTATTTCGGGGATGGGGCCGCCAATATTGGTGCAACGCTTGAGACTTTGAATCTCGCAGCGGCCTGGTCATTGCCGTTACTGTTTTTTATCGAGAACAATGGCTATGCGGTGGCCACGCGGGTTGATGAAGTGACGCGTGAAACGCGCTTGTCTGGTCGGGCATTGGGCTTTGGTATTCCGGCTTGGAAAGTTGATGGCATGGATCCGTTGGCGGTCTATCTGGCAACCCAAGCGGCGCTTGACGTGATGCGCGCGGGGGGAGGCCCGACTGTGATCGAGGCCGATGTCTATCGGTTTTTCCATCAAAACGGTCCGCTGCCCGGTTCAGCCTTCGGTTATCGCAGCAAAGCAGAGGAGGATGCCTGGCGCGCCCGCGATCCGCTTGAGGCGGTTGCTCGTGTGATGGTCGATCGCGCATTGATCAACAAAACTGATCTTGATCATTTGCGCGCCCGCTGTCTTGACGCCATGGCGCGTCATACAGATCAACTGGTGGAGCCTGAAGGCAATAAGCGTAAAATCCGCGCGGCCATGTGGCCTGATCAAGCCTTTGTTGATGTCGGTGTGCTGGGTGCTTTGCCGGATTTTGATCCTGCGCGGGTGCGTGAGTTTGAAGATCACCCCGCGCCCATGCGTCCGGTGAAATTTGTTGATGCGATTGCCGATGGCTTGCACAATCGCTTTGCCAAGGATGAACGGCTTGTGCTGTTTGGTGAGGATGTGCATCGCCTTAAAGGCGGCACCAATGGCGCCACACGCGGATTAGCCGCAGCCTTTCCCGACCGCGTGAAAGGCACGCCGATTAGTGAAGCTGCCTTTGCCGGATTGGCCTGCGGAGTGGCAATGGACGGGCGTACACTGCCCTTGATCGAATTCATGTATCCCGATTTTATGTGGGTGGCTGCGGATGCGGTGTTTAATCAAATCGGCAAAGCCCGGCACATGTATGGCGGGACAACCGATGTGCCGTTGATCTTGCGCACCAAAATTGCCATGGGCACGGGCTATGGCTCGCAACATTCTTTGGATCCAGCCGGATTGTTTGCCACCGCCGCGGGGTGGCGGATCATCGCCCCCTCCACGCCCTATGATTATATTGGATTGATGAATGCGGCGCTGGCTGGCAAGGATCCTGTGTTGGTGATTGAACATGTCGATCTTTATCAGCGAGAGGGCGCGATCCCCGATGATCTGGATTATGTGATCCCCTTGGGGCGCGCTAAAGTTGTGCGAGCTGGATCAGCGCTGACCATTCTAACTTATTCAGCGATGGTGCATCAGGTCAGCGACTGTGTTGCAGCCCTTAATGTGGATGCTGAGATCATTGATTTGCGGACGCTGGATGATGCAGGTTTTGATTGGCAGAGCGTGGGAGAAAGTGTTCGCAAAACCCATTCGGTGTTGATTGTTGAACAAGGCTCAGAAGGAACAAGCTATGGTGGGCGGGTGGCCGATAAAATCCAATCGCGCTTGTTTGACTGGCTTGATCAACCTGTCGAGCGCGTGCATGGCGGCAAAGCGGCGCCCACTATTTCGAAAGTGCTTGAGCGTGCAGCCTTTGCCGGGCCAAGCGATATTCTCAAAGCGCTGGCGCGTGTCATGGCAGCTAAAGGCGAGCCGATTGATCCGGCGGTGCTTAACAAAGCCCTTGCAGGACAAGGATGAGGCGGGATGGAAACGTTTGATTATATCATCGTGGGTGGCGGAACGGCAGGCTGTGTATTGGCAGACCGTTTGACCGCGCGTGGACGTCATCGCGTCTTGATGTTGGAAGCTGGCGGGAGGGATCGTGGTCTGTGGTTATCCATCCCGGCGGGCTTTCCCAAATTACTGACTGGCACGCGGTTTAACTGGCGGTTTGAAACCGTACCAGAGGACAATACCTATCAGCGTAAAATTGTTGTCCCGCGTGGCAAAGGATTGGGGGGATCCAGCCTGATCAATGGCATGATCTTTGTGCGCGGACAGGCAGAGGATTTTGACGGCTGGGCGCAGGCGGGTGCGCGCGGGTGGAGTTTTGAAGAGGTGTTGCCCTATTTCAAAAAACTCGAATCCTTTCCCGAAGGCGATCCGGCGGTGCGGGGTCATGACGGGCCCATGTCGGTTGAGCGGGTGCGGTTGCGCCCGGCTTTGGCAGAGGCCTTTATCACGGCAGGGGAGGAGGCCGGCTATCCGCGCATTGAGGATTATAATGGTCTCTCGCAAGAAGGATTTGGTTATTATCAAGTGACACAAAAAAACGGTCGTCGCTTTAGTGCTGCCGATGCTTATTTACGACAAGCTGAGCGTCGGCCCAATCTTATTGTGCGCTGCCATGCCCATGTCACGGGGCTTCGTATTGAGGGGAAGCGCGTGGTGGGCGTGGATTATCGCGTGGGGCCTGACACACGATCGGCTTTGGCGGGACGCGAAGTGGTGCTGACGGCAGGGGCGGTGCAATCGCCGCAATTGCTGGAACTGTCAGGCATTGGTGATCCAGCCTTGTTAAAGCAGCTCGGTATTCCAGTGCGCCATGCTTTGCCCGGGGTTGGCAATCATTATCAAGACCACTTTTGCACGCGCATGAATTGGCGTGTGAAAAAGCCGGTGACCTTAAATGAACAAGCCCGCGGTTTGTCACTTGTCAAAGCGGTGCTGGACTATGCGCGAACGCGCAGCGGAATTTTGACTTTGGGCACAGGCTTGGCCCATGCCTTTATCAAAACCCGCCCTGAACTTGCCACACCCGATGTGCAATATTTTTTCATGCATGCAAGCTATGCCAATGCGGCTGATCGCAAATTAGATAGCCAGCCCGGCATGACCATTGGCGTGACGCAATTACGTCCGCAATCCATGGGCCATATTCACATCGTCTCGGCTGACCCGATGGCCATGCCAGCCATTTGTCCGAATTTTCTTGCCGTGCAAGCGGATGCGGACTGTTTGATCGAGGGGATGCGCGCCGCGCGCCATTTGATGCAACAGCCCGCGATGCAAGACTATTGCGCTTTTGAAATGTCTCCCGGACCCGCTGTTGTCACAGATGAGGCATGGCTTGATTTTGCACGACGCAATGGGCAGACCATCTATCATCCGGTCGGCACCTGCAAAATGGGGATTGATGCGCAAGCGGTTGTTGATCCGACGCTCAAGCTGCATGGCATGCAGGGTTTGCGGATTGTGGATGCGTCCATTATGCCGCGCTTAGTTTCAGCTAATACCGAAGCCGCGGTGTTGATGATCGCAGAAAAAGGTGCGGATCTGATTTTAAACGCGGCTGCTTAAGTGCCCATGCCAGCGCTCATGCCGCCATCGACGATGATTTCTGTTCCCGTAATATAGCCCGCTTCATCGGAGACGAGAAACAACACCGCATGGGCGATATCCCATGCGGTGCCCATGTGCCCCATGGGGACTTGGGCATTGCGGTCTGCGATCAAGGCGTCGGCGTCATTTTTGCCCAATTGGCGGGTGAGACGGAATTCAACCAGCGGCGTATGCATCAAGCCGGGGATCACAGTATTGCAGCGGATATTTTTGCGCGCAAAGGCGCCTGCCGTAGAGCGTGAAAATTGAATGATGGCTGCTTTCGCAGCGCTATAGCCGACATGCGTGCGACCACCGCGAAAATTTCTGATCCCGGCAATTGAGGACAGATTGACAATCGCGCCTTTGCCTTGTTTCTCCATGACGGGAATGACATATTTGCAGCCTAAGAAAGCAGTTTTGAGATTAAAATCAATTTGCCGATCAAACGCTTCTTCGGTTTGTGTGACTGCATCGCCGGGTTCTGAACCGCCGACATTGTTGACCAAAATATCAATCGGTCCGAAGGTTTTAACGCAGGCTTCAACCATCGCCTCAACCTGATGTGCATCGGTCATATCACAGACATGCACCGCACAGCGATTACCTTCCCCTTCAATGATCTGTTGGGTTTCTTTTACGGCCTCGGCCTTGATGTCTGTCAGAAAGACCTGTGCGCCCTGTCGGGCCAGCAAAACGGCAGTGGCCTTGCCATTGCCCCATCCCGGTCCAACCGATCCTGCGCCTGTGACAAGGGCGGTTTTTCCCGTTAAGTCGAGCATGGGTTTGGACATGGCGGTTTTGGACATGGCGGTTCTCGATTTCTAAAAGTTTCAAGCTTCCCAAGGTTTCTAGCTTCCCAAGGTTTCAAGCTAAAGCTGCGGCGCTTGCTGATAAAGGCCAAGCGCCGCAGTGAGACGGGTGAGACTCGTGCCTCGGATCAGCCATGCAGATCGAAACGATCAAGCTCCATCACTTTGGTCCAGGCCGCGACAAAGTCATGGACGAATTTGGCGCCGGCATCCGCACTGGCATAGACTTCGGCCAAAGCCCGCAATTGCGAATTGGATCCAAACACCAGATCGACCCGCGTTGCGGTCCAGCGCAGTTTGCCGCTCGCGCGATCATGGCCTTCAAAGAGGCCGTCTTGCTGGGTGGAGCGCGTCCAGACTGTGTTCATGTCGAGCAGATTGACGAAGAAGTCCTGGCTGAGTTGTCCAGGGCGATCGGTGAAGACACCATGGCTGGAGCCATCCGCAGTCACGCCCAGCACACGCAAACCGCCGACTAAAACGGTCATTTCCGGGGCGCTGAGGGTTAGCAATTGCGCGCGATCAACCAGCATGGCTTCCGCAGGCACCGACAGGGGGGCTTTGAGATAGTTGCGGAAGCCATCGGCCACCGGCTCAAGCACCGCAAAGGAGGCCGCATCGGTTTGCTCAACCGTCGCGTCGGTCCGTCCGGGTGTAAAGGGCACGGTGATGGAATGGCCCGCCGCCAAAGCAGCGTGCTCAAGTGCTGCGGATCCAGCCAGCACGATCAGATCAGCCAGCGAGATTTGCACCTTGCCTGTATGCGCCGCGTTAAAGTGAGAGCGGATGCTTTCCAATGTGCTGAGCACATGCGCCAGTTGGGCTGGTTGGTTGACCGCCCAGTCTTTTTGCGGCGCCAAGCGAATGCGGGCACCATTGGCACCGCCGCGCTTATCAGAGCCGCGGAAGGTGGACGCCGAGGCCCAAGCGGTCGCGATCAGTTGCGATGGGGTGAGGCCTGATGCAAGGATTTGCTGCTTCAAGCTGGCGCAATGGGTGGGCTCCACCAAGGCATGGGTCACCGGAGGCACCGGATCTTGCCAAATTTGTGCCGGCGGTACCCAAGGGCCGAGGCAGCGCGCCACGGGGCCCATATCGCGGTGGGTTAGCTTGTACCACGCCCGTGCGAAGGCATCGGCAAAAGCTGCGGGGTCGGCATGGAAGCGGCGGGAAATGGCCTCATAGGCCGGATCAACGCGCAAGGCGAGATCGGCCGTGGTCATCATCGGTGCGTGCCGCTGTGTGGCGAGATGCGCATCGGGGACCAGATCAGCGGCGGCACCGTCTTTGGGCACCCATTGCCACGCACCGGCCGGGCTTTTCACCAAGCTCCATTCATAGCCAAACAGGGTATCGAAATAGCCATTGTCCCAAGCGATGGGGTTGGGGGTCCAGGCGCCTTCGATGCCGCTGGTGATGGTGTGTTCGGCTTTGCCACTGTGATAGCTGCTGAGCCATCCCAGACCCTGGGCTTCAAGATCAGCGCCTTCGGGTTCGCGCCCGACATAAAGCGAAGGATCCGCCGCACCGTGGCTTTTGCCGAATGTATGACCGCCCGCCACCAGAGCAACGGTTTCTTCATCATCCATAGCCATACGGGCAAAGGTTTCGCGGATATCGCGCGCTGAGGCCAAAGGATCTGGCTGGCCATTGGGCCCTTCGGGATTGACATAGATCAGTCCCATTTGCACCGCTGCGAGCGGATTTTCGAGCTCGCGGTCGCCGCTATAGCGTTTGTCGCCGAGCCAGCTGTCTTCTGCGCCCCAATAAATATCCTCTTCCGGATGCCAGACATCCGCACGCCCCCCTGCAAAACCAAAGGTTTTGAAGCCCATCGATTCCAAAGCGCAATTACCGGCCAAGATCATCAGATCAGCCCAAGAAATCTTGGCGCCATATTTTTGTTTGATCGGCCATAACAAGCGGCGCGCTTTGTCGAGATTGGCATTGTCGGGCCAACTGTTGAGCGGGGCAAAGCGTTGCGTGCCATTGCCTGCTCCGCCACGTCCATCGCCAGTGCGATAGGTGCCAGCGCTATGCCACGCCATGCGAATGAACAAGGGTCCATAATGGCCATAATCCGCCGGCCACCACTCTTGCGAATTGGTCATCAAAGCAATCAGGTCTTTGCGTAACGCGTCGAAATCAAGACTTTGAAAGGCTTTGGCATAGCTGAAATCCGGGTCCATCGGATTGCCGCGCGGTGGATGCTGATGCAAAATATTCAGATTGAGTTGATTGGGCCACCAATCCCGATTGGATTGCGCGGCTGCGGTGGCTTGAGTGGGTGCGGTATGCATAACCGGGCATTTGCTCTCTTTAGCGTTGCTCATGATCGTTCTCCTCTTTCTTTTGTTTTGAGCCTTCGTCGTTAAAACGCAGAGATGGGTAGTGTTTTATCGTGTCTTGAAGTTTGCAAGTGAAGTTAAGATAAAAGTAAATCGTCGTAAAACGCATGGGAGCATCTTAGAAGATTTTGGCAAAATCGTGAAGCGGTCGCCTTCTTTATTCCCCATTTAAAAAAGCTTGCACCAGAGGCTCAAAATAAAAGTCGGACAGGCGCAAAGGGCGGCTGAGCGATAAGCCCGCTAGGGTTTTCACGCGTGAAAGCGCCACATAGACTTGTCCGGGGGCGAACGCACCGGCGCCAAAATCAATGCGGACATCATCGAGTGTCAGTCCTTGGGCTTTGTGGATGGTAATTGCCCATGCCGGCATCAGCGGTAATTGTTGATAGGTGCCGATGACTTCATTTTCAATTTTATTGTCTTGCGTGTTCCAAACTTGTCGAATTTTTTCCCATTTGACTTGTTCGACCACATAGGTTTCGGGCGCGTGATCAAAGCGCACATGTACATCATGGTCTTTAAGAGCGCTGACGGTGCCAAGTGACCCATTGATCCAGCGACGTTCGGGATCATTGCGGGTTGCCATGACACGCGCACCGACTTTGAGTTCAAGCTGTTGGGGCAGCGTTAGCCCATCAAATTTCCCTTTGACGTCGGCGCTAAAAATCACCGGGTCACCCTCAAGAGCGGCTAAGCCCTCACGATTAAACCGATCCGCGGCGGCTAAAGTGGCGGTCAGCAATAAGGGTGCAACGCCTTGACGATGGGCGCCACTACAGCGTTGATTGATTAAGGTGACGGTCGCCTGCAAATCCGTGCCTGAGCGAATGCGTCCCAGCACGTCGATAAAGTCTTGTTCGGTTTGGCGATAAACATGATCCAGTGAAATGCGTGCGACGGGGAGGCTGTGCATGACATGCGCGCTAAACGCAAAAGGTGTGGCATAGCCGAGCTGTTCGAGCAGCAAGCGATCCTCCTCGCGCACCACAGGGGGCAATTGCATGAAATCACCGACCATCACCACTTGCACGCCGCCAAAGGGTTTGTTGGATCCTTTGATGCTGCGCAAGCGTCGATCAATAGCGTCAAGCACATCGGCGCGGACCATCGATATTTCATCAATCACCAAGCGGGTGAGTTTTTTCACTACCTGACTGAAATGACGCCCCGCTTCGAGTTGTTCTGGGTTGAGGATGACAGGAGGCAATTGAAAGAGCGAGTGAATGGTTTGCGCGCCCGCATTCAAGGCGGCGACGCCAGTTGGCGCAACGATGGCTTGTGTTTCCCCGCCCGGTCTTTGTTTGAGATAACGGATCAGGGTGGTTTTTCCGGTGCCTGCGCGCCCCAAAACCATGATGGCGGGGTGATGCGCATCAATGGCTTTGAGTGTTTCAGCAATGCCGGGTTGGGCCTCATAATGCGGATCGGCAACAAAGGCACTTGCGGCCCATCCAGAGCCTTCAAGAGGACGGCGCGGTACGATTTTGCTTAACGCCTTTTCAGAAGTTTTGAGTGTTTTGCGGGCCCCAAAGCGTGCCGGCGCACGGCGGGCAGAGGAGGTGTCTGCGTGAAGGTCCATCGCATCATGCGATAGGGGGATGGTGTCGAGGGCTGCCAAAATATGTTGGGCGGCGAGCTTCTGCTTGGCTTGGCCTTGGGCTAATCGACGCCGACAATTGGCGCGCAATGTCTGTCTTTGCTCCGCATTCATCTGCGGGATCTGATCAATGATCCGTTGGGTTGGCAGATCAAGGCGGGTGGGGATGGTGTCTTCAGTCACGAAGCCGATCCTGTGTTGAAAAAAAGTCTAGGGTCAGATCTCATTCATTTTGCATCAACGGTTGGCTCTGAAAAATGCCCGACGTCACGAAGAAAAAGCGCAGGAAACCTTACGGTTTTCGTCTGTTTTCTTCCCATCTTACGCTTCATCGTCATGCCGGTGTTGTTAAATTAAAAGGGTCTGACCCTAGCAGAGCAACCCAACTGCACAGACACCATCATTATGCGCTCAAAGATTATGCGCTTATGGTCTGCATGATAACATAGAGTTGAACCCCTAAGGGCCATTCTCGTTTGCACTCTGTTGATTGCAGGCTGTGTGCTGTGACCGTGTCCACAAACCGCAGGCAAATCATGAGCGCTCGTCAATCTTCAGTCCTATCAAGTCTTAAGCCCTGTCAAGTCTTGAGCTCTATCAAGTCTTGAGTCCTTTAACGTAAAATGCTGGAGAGCGCGGCTCCCCAGCATTTTCAAACTCTCTGATCACAGCAATCTGATGAACGGTCATCCCAAGCCGAAAGGTTTCGGAAGAGATGGGTATTCAATCAGAGCGTCGCGGATCAGATGGCTTCTTTCAGTTCTTTGGCAACGCGGAAAGCAACTTTCTTGCTTGCCTTGATCTTGATGGCTTCGCCGGTTGCAGGGTTACGGCCCATGCGTGCGGCACGCTTGCGAACCTGCAAGATCCCGATTCCGCTCATGCGGATGCGGGCGCCTTTTTTCAGGTTCTTTACAACAGCAGCAACGAAATCATCGAAGATTTCATTTGCTTGTTTTTTTGTCAGCCCATGTGCTTCAGCGATGCCGGCAGCGATGTGCTTGATGGTAACCACCTCGACTTTTTCGGCCTTGGCTTTCGGTGCAGGTTTAAGTGCCATTTTGACTATCCTATTCGAATCATCGCTCCGAGTGAGCGGAGGCTTTACTATAGAGGAAAATGGGCGTTTCCAAGAGTTTTTGCCAATAAAAATGCCTCCATACACATTATTTCAGTGAAAATTTCGCTGCGAATCGGCGCTTTTTGAACTTGACGCTTTTGTCTAGCGAAAAGAGGAGGTGTTCGTGCCTTCTTTTGCGAGACAGGACGCGTATTCAGATCCGGCCAAAAGGGCGGTGAGTCTTGCGCCTTTTAAGGCGCGCTTAGCTCGAAAACAGGGTCGTGCCCGCGCCTAAATCACTGACCCAATGTCCATCCCCCAAATCGGTCCAGTGACGATGCGGTGGAATAAAATCCAATGAGCGCATCGGGGTTGGAATTTCCGATGTCGTGAGCGCCCGCCGTCCACGCCGATGGGTGGGATCAGGCAAGGGGACCGCTTGCATCAATTTGCGTGTATAGGGATGGGCCGGTTGGCCGATGATGCGGGCGCGCGGGCCAATCTCGACGATCTCGCCCAGATACATAACGGCAATCCGATGGCTGATACGTTCCACCACCGCCATGTCATGTGAAATGAACAAAAAGGCCAAGCCCATATCGGCCTGCAATTCCATCATCAAATTAACAACTTGCGCTTTGATGGACACATCGAGTGCCGACACTGCTTCATCTGCAACAATCAATTTGGGTTTCAGCGCCAAAGCGCGCGCAATACAAATGCGCTGACGTTGACCACCAGAAAATTCATGCGGGAACCGACTGGCCATCGCGGGATCAAGCCCAACCCGGCGCAACAGAGCGGCGACATGATCGGGCGCTTCGCTTGCCGATGCCAAGCGATGCACCAGAATGGGTTCGGCAATTGCCATGCCGATTGTTTTGCGTGGGTTCAGGCTGGCAAAGGGATCTTGGAAAATCATTTGGATATTGCGGCGGATTTTTCGCAACCCATCCGCATCAAGCTGCCGCACCTGTTGTCCGTCATAGACAATATTACCGCTTGTCGGTTCGACGAGCCGCAAGATTGATCGACCAGTGGTTGATTTACCGCAACCAGACTCGCCAACCAGTGCCAGTGTTTCACCGGCTTTTAAATCAAATGACACATTTTCAACGGCATGGACGCGCGCCGAAACCTGCGCAAAAAGACCAGAGCGCACATCAAACCGGGTAACGAGATTGCTGACTTGCAGCAAGGGGGCTGCGTCAGGCGGTACAGAAAAATCATGCGCAGGCGGCGCATGGGTCGCGCCCGTGTCAGCATCAATGATGGTGAACGGCGTTGGATGCGGATGGTCTTTCATCGAACCAAGCCGCGGCACTGCGGACAGCAAAGCGCGGGTATAGGCGGCGCGCGGATGAGAAAACAGCGCGCTGGTTTGGCCGTCTTCGACTTTGTCGCCGCGCAACATCACCAGAACACGATCCGCAACTTCGGCCACAATCCCCATATCATGGGTAATGAAGATCACCGACATGCCTTCTTCATCTTGCAGCAATTTGATCAATTCAAGAATTTCAGCTTGGATCGTCACATCCAATGCAGTGGTCGGTTCATCGGCGATGAGGACATGCGGACGACAGGCCAGACTGATCGCAATCATTACGCGTTGTCGCATGCCGCCTGAGAGCTGATGCGGATAATCGTCAAGACGTTTTGTGGCGGCTGGAATGCGCACCCGTTCGAGAAGCCGCAGCGCTTCTTTTTGCGCGCTCAGTGAATCGAGCCCGCGGTGATAGCGCAGGCTCTCGCTGATTTGAAACCCAATCGGCAGAACCGGATTGAGACTGGTCATCGGCTCTTGAAAGATCATGGCCAATTTATTGCCCCGCAGGGCCCGCATGTCTTCTTCGGGCAAAGCCAGCAGGTCTTGTCCTTCAAGGACAATAGAGCCTTGAATACGGCTATTGGCGGCAGGCAATAAGCGCATGATCGACAAAGCGGTGACGCTTTTTCCTGATCCGGACTCCCCAACCACGGCCAGCGTTTCGCGGGGCGCGAGATCGAACGAGAGAGCATTGACGACAGTTCGCCATTGGCCATCCACGCGGAAGGCTGTTGAGAGATCGCGGACTTGCAGCAGGGGGGCGGGGGACGTGTGCGTGTTCATGCCTCGTCCTTTAATTTTGGATCGATGGCATCTCTCAACCCGTCCCCTAACAAATTTAGGGCAAAAATCACGATTAAAATGGCACCGCCGGGTGCAATAACCAGCCACGCACTGTCGAGGATATTTTCAAAGCCTTCCCGGATCATGCCGCCCCATGTGGGAGCCGGAGGTTTCACACCCAAGCCGATAAAGGCCAAGGATGCTTCGGTGCGGATGGCGTTGGCCAGCCACAAAGAACCCATCACAAGAATTTCCGGCAAGATATTGGGCAGGATATGGCCGATCAGAATGCGGGTGTCCGAATAGCCAAGCGCGCGGCAGGCTTCAATGAATTCGCGCTCTTTCAAAGCGATGGTGGGCGCGCGGGCAATGCGCGCAAAGGGCGGAACCGAGGTCAAGGCAATGGCGATCACGATATTGAGGATGGACGGGCCGAGCATTGCAACAATGATCAGACCCAAAATCAGCGATGGAAAGGCGAGCAGAATATCCATGATCTGCATCACCAAGGTGTCAATGCGTCCCCCATACCAGCCGGCAATCATACCGATGGCTGAGCCGATGATCATAGCGAGTGCGGTTGAGCTAATCCCGATCAATAAGGATAAGCGCGCGCCATAAACGATGCGGCTGTAAATATCGCGGCCAAAATAATCGGTGCCAAGCCAATGGGCATCACTGGGAGGCTTGAGGCGTTGCAGAATATCTTGTTCGAGCGGATCTTGTCCGCTGACCAGCGGGGCGCCAATCGCCATGAAAGCGACAATTAAAAACACCACAAGCCCAACCCATGAGGTTTTATTGGCATTAAACGCTTTGAACGTGGCGCGTAAAATCCGCTGCACAGGCGAGGGCGGCGTGAGGGTTAAAGTCGGTGCGGAGGCGGAGGGCGGGGTGGGGGCGTGGGTCATTTGAATTTCACCCGCGGATCAACAAAGCCATAGGCCAGATCAGTAGCCAGATTCACAATCACGACCACCAGCGTATAAATCACCATCATGCCTTGCAGCATGGTATAATCACGTTGATTGAGGGCGCCGACAATCAGCTTGCCCAAGCCCGGACGACTGAACACGATTTCAGTGAGAACTGAATTGCCAATCAAGATGCCCAAATAAAGGCCGATAATGGTGATGATCGGAATTAAGGCATTGCGCATCGCATGGCGCCAAATCACCACCGTCCAAGGCACGCCTTTGGCGCGGGCCGTGCGCACATAATCTTCTTGCAGCACTTCCAGCATCGCCGAACGTGTCACACGCGTAATATAAGCAGCAGTAATCAGGCCGAGATTAACCGCGGGCAGTGTGATGGATTGATACCAAGCTTCAAGACTGCCAGAGCGCGCGCTGATGACCGGGAACCAATGCAAGGTAATGGCAAAGCCGAGCAGCAATAATAGGGCCGACACGAAGGGCGGAAAGGACAGGCCAAGCAATGAGCCAATCCGCACCGCATAATCCATCAAGCGATTGCGGTTGAGTGCTGCCGCAACGCCCAGCGGGATGCCAATGATCATGCCTAAAATTAACGAAACGAGGGTCAGCTCAATGGTCCATGGCAGCACATTGAGCACTTCACGGATTACCGGACGTCCGGTCATCATGGAGGTGCCCCAGTCTCCTTGTAAGGCACCGAGCATGAACAAGCGATATTGCTCCAGCAAAGGCAGATCGAGCCCCAAGCGGCTCCGCAGCGCCGCAATGGCTTCTCGACTTGCTTGATCGCCTAAAATGACTTGCGCCGGATCGCCCGGCACAATCCGCACGATGACAAAAACCAGCGTCAGTACGGCAAACAGCGTGATCACTGCAAATAACAGACGCCGGATCAAGAAAGCAGTCATCAAGCCCATCCAAAAGCAACGGGTCCGGCCTATCCAAAGACAGGGCCGGACCCATCAAGCGACAGCGATTATTTGGTAAAGCGGGTTTTTTCCGTGATTGCAGGAGACAGATTGAGCGATCCTTGCAATTCATAGCCCAGATCAAGCGTGTCCTTCCAAGCCCATAATTGCAGCTGCTCATAGACCGGAATGCCGCATACATCTTTGATCAGCTTTTCCTGAGCCGTTTTCCACAAAGCTTTCTGCTTGGCGGCATCGGTTTCAACCCGAGCAGCGCGGATTTCGCTATCGGCAACGTTGCAATGGTTGAAATTGGTGATGGCGGTCGGGGTGCCGATAATCGAGGCTGAGTCATAGAATTGCGTCAGATAGACATCGGCCACTGGGAAACGGGCGGCTTGATAATGCACCACCTGCGACAGATCCTTGCGGATTTGCGCATGGAAAGTGGCATGTTCGACCAATTCGATTTCCAGATTGATGCCGGACTTTTTCAATTGTGCTTGCACGGCTTCAATGAAGGTCTGCATGCCGGTCAAAGTGGTGTGAATGGTTTTGATGGTGACCCCATTTGGATAGCCCGCTTCGGCCAACAGTTTTTTGGCTTTTTCTGGATCATAAGGATAGAGCGGGGCTTTTTCATCGGTGCCGAGATAGCCAGACGGGACAACCGAAACGGCCTCACGCGATGAGCCTGCGCCCTTGAACTGAACAATCGCCTTGCGGTCGATGGCATAGGCAATGGCTTGACGGACCCGCAGATCATCGAGCGGCTTGCTGTTGACATTCAGGAACAAGGTTGACAATTCGCCCGGCTCCATGGCCTTGACCTTGACGCCCGGTAATTTGCTGGTGCGGTCCACCCATGTCTGGTCCTGCTTGCCATAAATCATGTCAAGCTCGCCGGATTGGAAGGCCAGATCGCGGCTCGAATCAGCGGGGATGTAGCGATAGGTGATGTCTTCCAATTGCGGCGCGCCACGGAAATAGGCTTTATTCGCCACCAATTTGACGAATTGCTGGGGCTGATATTCAGCAAATTGGAAGGGGCCTGTGCCAACCGGCTTCTTGCCGAAATTTTCGCCCATTTCATCGACGGCTTTTTTGCAGACCATATTGCCGCCATTAATATTGGCGACATAACCAAGAAAGCCCGCCACCGGATTTTTCAAAGTGACTTTTAAAGTTGACGCATCAACGGCCTCGACCTTTTCCAAAGCAGCAAAGTCACCTGAATAAGAGGAGGTAGCTTTATTGGATGCACGTTTGATCGAAAACGCCGCATCCTCAGCAGTAAACGGCCCATAGCCATGATGGCATTGCACGCCTTGGCGAATTTTGAAGGTGAATTCAGTCCCTGCGGGGTTCACCGTCCAGCTTTCGGCAAGATCGGGCTCAATAAAATCGGGGCTTGCGGTTCCCGGTTTCAACCGGACCAGACCATTGAAAATGTAATTCAGCAAGCCTTTGTCAGGCGTTGTGGAAGCGAGATGGGGATCAAGCTTGCCGGCATCTGCCGATCCCATGCCGATCACCAGTGATTTTTTTTGCGCATGGGCGGTGCCGACACACAGTGCGGTCGCCAGAGAAAGCGCGAGGGCGAGTTTTTTATTGATCATAGTCCATCCCCTATCTGTTTTGTGCGCGTATACTGTGCGAGGATCTTCCCCTATGCAAGGGGGCTGTGGACAGATGACGCAAAAGCGCGCCAATCTTGCCTGTTTCTGCACAATAAGAGCATAAGAGACGCAAGAAATGCTGGGTTCAGTGACAAAATTATCAAAGCCCGTCAGACTCATGACTCTGAAGCGTAGTCTGCATCGAAAACAGTCTCAACCGTGCCAC
>CAWUMW010000004.1:0-32235 GCA_963923415.1 uncultured Hyphomicrobiales bacterium
GGTTTATATTTCTAACCATGGAGGGCGCCAGCTTGATCACGGTCGCGGCAGTCTCGACGTGCTGCCCGAAGTGGTCTCAACCGTCAACGGACGCGCCAAAATTATCATTGATGGCGGTTTTCAACGCGGCACCGATCTCGTCAAAGCTTTGGCTCTTGGGGCGGATCTGGTGGGTTTAGGTCGCATGCAATGTCTGGGATTAGCTGCCGGCGGAGAAGAGGGGCTGGTTTGCCTGTTGGATTTGCTGCAGCAAGAAACCCAAATTGCCATGGGTTTGATGGGGGTCACCCGGCTCAGTGAGCTGTCCCCGGCTTATGTGTCAGCCGCCGCCCCGGTGGTTCCACCGTCCGTTTTTAGCGCCTTTCCCCTGCTGAGTTTAGACGAAAAGACCTTTTATTGAGCTTGATCCGCCTTGATCTATGTCAAGGCGGACTGCGCATAAATCGGCACACTCTGTCCCACTTCATGATCTTGCAAAGGGGGAACGACGATGTCTGGAGCCGAACAAGCCTATCTAATCTTAGCTATTGGTGCTTTCAGCTTTTTTGCACTGACAGTGCTGTATGTGGATGCAACCAGCCACAGCAAATAAGGTAAATTTGTTTTAAGTGGCTTTGCTCCTAAGGCAATATGTGCTCACAGGCGTGTATTGAGGCGGGTGCGAACACCTGTTTGTTGAGGCGGGTAGGATTTGCATGTCGCCTGATCCGTGGTTAGACTTTTGCGGTTTGCTGTTTGAGTTCTTACCGCAAGGCCCCGCGCATGGTCCGTCATTCTGTTATTTTATTTGATCTCGATGGGACGCTCACCGACCCCAAGCCCGGGATCACAGGTTCCATTCAATATGCTTTAGAGCGGATGGGTGAACCGGTTCCTCATGCCGATGCGCTGGAATGGACCATTGGCCCACCCTTACGGATGAATTTCGTCAAACTGGTTGGGGAAGAGCGAGCCGATGAAGGCGTGCGGCTGTATCGCGAAAGATTTGCTGACACTGGATTATTTGAAAATAGTCTGATCGACGGCATCCCCGCTTTGCTCGAAAGCCTATGCGCGGATGGACATCGCTTGGTGGTTGCAACATCAAAACCGCATGTCTTTGCCAGCCGCATTGTCAGTCACTTTGATCTGGACCCATTTTTTAGCCACGTCTATGGCTCAGAACTTGATGGCACCCGCGTCGATAAACGTGATTTATTGCGTCATATTCGAGACCTTGAACAGATCAATCCCCAACGCTCGGTGATGATTGGCGACCGCGAACATGATGTGCATGGCGCCAAAGCCATTCAGATCCCCACAATCGGCGTCCGTTGGGGCTATGGATCAGACAGCGAATTACAACAAGCAGGCGTGGCGGCACTGGTTGACAGTCCGCATGAAATTAAGTCTCATATTGAGAGACTGCTTAACTGAGTTTTTTTAAAGTCAAACGCCTCTGACCCGTTATTGTCCCGCTAGGCTATCCTACACGACGATCTTGCAAGTCGATCTTGCATGCGGGCTTGCTCACCGAGAGGATATGACCTTTAAAAAAGTTGGTTTTGCAAATGGCCATCCTGTTTTATGAAATCATCGCATGCCCTGTCTGAATACCGCACGCCCGCGCCCTTCCCTCTTCTGCCGCCTGCCTTGGACAGCTTTCCTGACTGTGCTGGCCTTGCTCGGGATCTTTGCTGTCGGCGGGCCAGTCCGCGCCCAAATCCCTGAGCCGGAAACCATCTCTATTCCTGTTCCGGCCTATGACGGCTATAGCGCCATTACGATGCAGGCCTTGCTCTATCGCCCCGAAGGCAAAGGCCCCTTCGCAACTGTTTTATTTTCTCATGGCCGCTCTGGAAAACCAGAAGAACGCGCCGCCTTAAGCCGCCCCCTCCCAGCCAACCATATCAAATTTTGGCTCGAGCGCGGTGTCGCTGTGCTGGCGCCTATCCGTCCGGGATATGGACCTACGGGCGGCGAAGATCGTGAAAATTCCGGCGTGCGGCTCTTGTCGAATTTTGACTGTGCGGGCGATCCGAATATCGAACGCGCCGCGCGAAATGCCGGAGTTGCGGTTCGCCAAGCACTTGAGTGGTTGCGGCAACAAAATTTTGTACAAAAAAATCGTATCCTGCTGGAAGGCCAATCGGTCGGCGGCATGACGACCATTGTGCTGGCCGGACAAAATCCACCCGGTGTCATCGGCTTTATCAATTTTGCTGGCGGGACGGCTGGCTTTCCAACACAGCGGCCCGCGCGCTCCTGTGCCACCGATCAACTCACAGATCTTTATCGCAAAGCTGGTCAGAAAACCCGCCTACCCAATCTGTGGCTCTATGCCGAAAATGATCAATATTGGGGGCCAGACATGCCTCGCTTATGGCACAAAGCCTTTGCCAAAGGCGGCAGCCGCTCCAAATTTGTGCAGACCGGTCCTGTCACCAATGCCGATGGGCATTTTCTGCTCACCCGCGGTCAGGAGATGTGGTCAACGCCGGTGCGTAGTTTTCTAGCCGATTTGAACTTATAACAGCGGCGAAGATTTGATTATTTTTTCGTTTCAAGCCGTCGTTTGGCGTCTTCGACAAAACTCAAATCGACATATTTGGGCTCAACCTGAATCACCGAGGGCACCAGACCAGAGTCTTTGATCACACCAAGCGTATCTTGCAAGGTTCTGACATTGGGAACCAAAAAAGGATCGCGATAGGCATCCGCTTTGGTAAACAAATAAGACAAACGATCCGTTGGCTGTTTTAAATAATTGCCAATCATCTGCACCGCTTCTTGGCGATTGGCCGGATCCATAAACCACCGCATAGCCCTTACATGGTCTTCAAAAAAATCATTCAAATGTGAGCGGTTTTTTTGCAAGAAATCTGCACGTCCGACCAAAAATAAATATTGCGAGGCGCCCAACGCATCTTTCGCGCGGAACAAAACATCATATTTGCCACTTGCGAGCATTTGCTCAGCCAGTGGCATGAAAACCGGCCCGATATCAATTTTGCAATCTTCCAATAAAGACGACATGCTCGCCCCATTGGTTTCCACCAAGGTGTAATCCCGCTTGGCAACCAGATCATTTTTTTTCAACATGATCCGCAAAGCGGTTTCGAGCGTTGAACCGCTTTGTGCTGCGCCAATGCGTTTGCCTTTAAGATCCGCCAATGTTTTGATACCTGAATCCTTGCGCACCAAAAAGGCTTCGGAATATTGATCTCCCACCCCATCTTGCGTCACATCAGCCAGCACTTTGATATCTTGCCGGGCGTTAAGAACCGCATCATTTAACGTAAAAGGCGAAAGCACGGCCAAATCAATTTCATCCGCCGCCAAAGCGATCACCTTCGCCGAGGCTCCTTTGAACTGGACCGGCTCAACCACATAGCTGCGTCCGTAATATTTCAACAGATCGGGCTTGCTATACAAAATCGGGATCATCTGGGCAGGCATGCTGGACCAGCCGATGCGAATTTTGAGGGGTTCGGCCTGGCTGTCATGCGACACGCCAATCAGGCCCGTGACCAAAACGGCCAGCCAGAGCATGCGTGCCCAAAGTCTGCAATCTCGAAGACGCAGTGTTGTGTCAATCATCTCACGCATACGCAACAACATACTTAAGTTAAAGCTCAACGTCCCCACCGCAAAACCAACGGATTAACCTCGCGCGCCAATTCCAACAAGCCGGCGCGTGTTTGCGGATGCAGCGGCTCCAAAGGATGACGAACCGTTTCGTGTTTGATCACCCCGCCTTCAGCCATCATCGCTTTGGTGGCGCGCAGCCCACATTGACGGTTTTCGTAATTGATCAAAGGCAGCAGACGGGCATAAAGCTGCGCGGCTTCCGCACGTTTGCCCTCAAGATACAACATCACAATCGGACGGATCAGATCAGGCAGCAAGGCGCTCGACATGGTTCCGGTTGCCCCGGCATCGAGATCCGCCATCAATGTGATCGATTCTTCGCCATCAAAGGGGCCCGCAATCAAGCTTCCGCCCGCCCCAATCAAAGCCCGCAATTTCGCTGCGGTTTGTGGCACTTCAATTTTAAAATAACGCACCAATGGCACATCTTGCGCCAACCGCACCAAGAAGGGGACACTCAAGGCCACCCCGCTCAGGGGCGCGTCTTGCACCATGATCGGCAGCGCAGAAGCCTCAGCAACGGATCGGAAATGCTCGACCATCCCGTTCTCATCAGCCCGCAAGCCCGTGCCATGATAAGGCGGCATCAGCATCAACATCGCCGCCCCTGCCTGAGCCGCTTTACGGGCCCGCTCACTGGCAATGCGTGTTGAAAAATGACTGGTGGTCACAATCACCGGAACCCGGCCCGCAATATGGGTCAGACACAGATCGGTCAGTTGATCACGCTCCGCATCAGTAAGGAGAAACTGTTCCGAATAATTAGCCAGAATACAAATCGCATCCACACCCTGATCGATCATGCAATCAAGCACGCGCCGCATGCCATGCAGATCAAGATCCCCATTTTCAAGAAAAGGGGTTGGAGCAATGGGAAAAATCCCCTTGGACAATAACGCAGACGACGACATAATGATTCCACCCTAAATCTTATTTTTGATCTTATTATCCGAACGAGGGTCACTTTATTGCATTACCGACAAGACGCAATGGGGGATCGGCCTAAAAGCGGGTCGGCCATCAGCCCCCCAACCAATCAGATCAAGGCGCGCGCGGTCCGCCGACCCCGCGACAGGCCACTAAAATCAATCCCAATCCCAAAGCCACACAGGGCGCCATCATCGCATAAGCCCCAAGGCCCCAATGTTGCACCAAGGATCCAGCACCAAACATGGTTAAAGCATAAATCAACCCATTGGCCGCCGACATCAGGCCTTGTGCGCGGGCGCGCCGCTCAACAGGCGCAAAATGCGTCACCATTGCCAACCCCCCCAGATGAAACAGGCCATAAGTCAGCCCATGCAAAAGCTGCAAGGCCGCAACCGCCCCAACTGTCTCCGCAACGGCCATCGCGCTCCAGCGCACAATCCCCGCAACAGCGCCGCAGATCATAAACAGTCGCGCTTGGCGCGGTGATGTGGCCGCGCTGATTTTGATAAAAACATAGACTTCGGCAATCACGGATGTGGCCGTCAGCCATCCGATATCACTGGCCGCAAAGCCCTGCCCGATCCATAAAACTGGCCCAAACCCATTCAGCACGGCATAAGAGGCATGGATCGCTGCCATGCCACATAGCAGACAATAAAGCCGGCCCGGCAAAGGAGGGGCTTGGCGTTGTGTGGCGGTTTCCACCCGTCCGGGCAATGACAAACCACTGCGCATGCGCAGCCCGAACACAGCCGTCAACCCGCATAAAAAGGCCAAGCCATAGGGGACAATTTGGGCAGAGGATATCTGAATGCCATATCCGCCTAACAAAGTTGCCACCATAAAACTGAGGGATCCCCAGACGCGCACCCGCCCATAGCGCAATCCGGCATGAAGACGCACACCATCAAGGGTCATCACTTCGCACAGCGGCAACAACGCCATCATTAAAATCGTTGCGACGCTCACCAAGGCCAGCAGAACGGCAAAATCATGCCCCTGCGCCACGCTCACCCACCCCACACACGCACACAAGGCATAAAGAACCAACAACTTGCGCGGCGGGATATGCCTGTCCGCTAAACCCGACAAGGTGGGCGATAAGAGAACGCGCAAAAGAGTAGGCACCGCCATCACCACGCCAATCGAGTCCGGCCCAAAGCCCTGGGCTGACAGCCAAAGCGGGAAAAAAGGCTGATAAAAACCAAGCGGCCAAAACACCAGAGCCGATAAGGCCGACAGCTCCACCACCAGCCATAAAGGCGGGGTCGATCCGGCGGCAGAGGCCTCATGATGCGGTTTCACAGCCTCGTTCCCCCTTCGCCCCGGACACGCCCTCTTTGCGCATCTGTCACAGGATCTCTCTGATTTTCAAGGGTTTTTTTAATATTTACCTTTCCTCAAGATTCTCGGCCCATAACTGACCCCACATGATAGAGTGGGTCCGCTGGAAAGTGCCCGCTCGAAGGCTTGTTTCTGCCTGAAACGGTCGCAAAGCTGGAAGGATATGAGCTTGTCTCATCGTATCAAACAGATTGGCCCGGCCTCAGCCCCGTCGCTTCGCGTCTTGGCGCGTCTGGTTGGCGTGAGCCTCTTGGCCTTGGGTCTCAGCAATTGCGCTACCGCTCCTGAAAAAGCCAAATCTGGCAATAAATATGGGGTCAAAGCCAGCCCCAAAGTTGTTGAAGACGGTCAGCCCGTGCCCAAAGGCGGCGGCTATGACATGGTCGGCAAGCCCTATACGGTGGCTGGCAAAGTCTATGTGCCGAAAGAAGTCAAAGGCTATTCAGCAACCGGCACCGCCTCGTGGTATGGCCCGCAATTTCATGGCCGTTTAACGGCCAATGGTGAAGTGTTTGATCGTGACTCTGTTTCAATCGCCCATCCAACCATGCCCTTGCCGAGCTATGTGCGGGTTACCAATACGTTGAATGGACGCTCAATCATTGCCCGCGCCAATGACCGCGGTCCCTATCATGATGATCGTCTGGTCGATGTCTCCGAACAGGTTGCAAGCAGTTTGGGGTTCAAACATTTGGGAACCGCCCGTGTGCGGGTCGATTATCTTGGCCGCGCCCCTATGGAGGGGGATGACGATGCCATGCTGCTGGCCACATTGAGCGAGAATTGGCGTCCGGCACAATTGGGTCGAGCCTTTGCAGCCAAAACCCAAGTGGCAAGCACAACACCCTATGCGCCACCTGCTGCTGCATCCCCTCATCAGGTGAGCAATTCTGCGCCAGCTAAACCCACGGCCGCTGTCGCTTTGCCTTCGCGCATTCCGGCTGCTCCCGCCAAAGGAGTTGCTGCCAAAGTGATGCCGGGACAAAAACCCATGCCCGCGCGCTTTGCTGCCCAAGTCCCTGCCAAGCCCAATCAAGTCTCAGCTCATGCCAACACAGCCAAACAGATCGCCGGCAAGCCAGCCTCGCAGCTTACCTTAGGCAAAGCGCAAATTGGTAAGCCTGCACCGCTGACGAGCACCGCCAAACTGCAACCCACACCCAAAGCAGTGACTGCCCAAGCTAAACCCACAGCACCCAAAGCGGTTGTGGCGAATGTGCAGATCCGCAAACCGGCTTTAACACAAGCGGCTCCTCTTAAAACGCAAGCTGTCAAACCTGTGACAAAGCCGCAAGACAAGCCAAAATCCAAGACCGATCCGCACAAGCCACAAACCGCTTGATCCCCAACACCGGGCGTCTTCAAGCTCGAAAGATTGGGATGACAGACCTGCCGCGATCTTCCATCACGGAGTGGCGCTTGCGTGTTGTGCGGTGTGTGTTGCCTGCCAAATGCCATCCAGCGTGACAAAGCGCACCGAACGAGACAAAAGCCGATCCAATCCTGCGATCAATCCCCGTCCGCACGCCCGTTCAGGATGGTTCATATGCGCTAAAATAACATCGCCCGCAGCAGCCCGCTCGACCCGCTCCCGAACAGCTGCCGCAGACAGGCTCGCGCCTGCATCCGCATTCAGCGAATATCCCGCCACCGCATATCCCATCGCCGCAATCAACGGCACAGCTTTCGGGATGTAACAGGCCGTTGCACCGCGAAACCAGCGCGGTTTTTGACCAAATCGATTCAAGATAGCCTGCTCGCCCGCAACAATCTCATCGCGCAAGCCCTCGACACTCCCCACCGCCCGCACACCAAAAGGCGCAGCCCGCCCCCATATCGCAGCGCGGTGTTGCCCTCCATGATTACCGAGCGTGAACAAAGCTTCATGCGCTTTAATGAAGGCCACCGCTGCAGGATTAGCGGCCACCCACTGCCCTGTGACAAACAAAGTTGCAGGCACGTGCCAGGCGACCAATTGCTCAAGCAACGCAAAATCCGTATGCCCCGAACAGGCATCAAGCGTCAACGCGACACAAGTCTGGTCCGACGAACCCCGCTGCACATGCAATTGAGGTTCGATCAGCGCGTCAGCAAAAGCATCCGCAGGAGAGAAAACCAAACCCATCGTCACAGCACATTGGCCAAGCAGCCACTGTCGCCGATCAAGGATCTGCCCCCGACACTGCGCACACATGCCTACTGGCCTTTCAGTCTCATGAACAATTCCAGCGCTTAAATTGCTGGCCGCGCCCATCCATCCATGTTTCAAGCTGGCAGCGTGGGGCCGGTTGCACCCAATATTGTCCACGCAAAATAATGCGGCTGCGCTCCCACCCCGGAATGATCGGCTCAGCCCAAACCGGATCATTTTGTGGCTGGCTGCGCGGCACAACAAGTGGTCCGCTTGATGCAGGCTGGCCATTATCAATGATAATCACATTGCCCTGCCCGCGTTGTTGTGACAACCACTCCTCGCGCTGCCGGCGCTCTTCTTGCTGACGCCGATACAACTCCTCTTCGCGCTGCTGGTTTAACGCGCGCTGCTCGATCTCGCGGCTGCGTTGTTGAATATCACGCTGCATATTGTGAATGTCATTGTTGAGCTGATCTTGGCGTGGCGCAGCCGATTGCGCAAAAGCCGATGCCGTTAACCAGCACATAAAGCCCAAAGCCGTGATGACACGCGACCCATCTGATTCGAACAAACGCATAAACCCCTCTCACACTCATCTCATTGTGGCGGCGTGCCGTCCTTAGAAGTCTGACGCAATGCCTTTACTTTCCCAATCCCCGTAACGAATAGCCTCCGGGCCATCCCGCCCGTCGATTTCCGGCACAGGGCGCGCGGCCTGGGCTTGCGCATCATAACGCGCCCGGCGCTCCGCCGCTTCCGCCAAAGCGCGCTCGGCTTGAGGGGTCAAGGCCTTGCGAGCCGAAACCGCAATTGCATCTCCCGCCGCAGCTTGCGATGGATCAGGCTGTTTATCGTGCATGGCCCTGATACTCCCCGTCATGAAAATGCTACGGTCCGATCGCTCTGTGAGACAATCCATATTGGATAAAACTTGCCAGATCCGCCCTCACCCGTGATAGAAGTTTCAGACCGTCGATCCGTTCTCTTTTTTATACCCGCAACCCGCGCACGATCCTAGGGTCAGACCTCATTAATTTAACAACAACGGCCTGTCCTTTTGATCGAAGACCTATTTTTTAGGATAATGATGTCGCAATCTGCTCCCCCACCTGCCCCAAGCACCCGAAAGCCAACGCGTCGACCTGATCCGCACCATCCCGGATTAGCGGCACGGCGCACCGCTGTTCTGGCCCTCTGTGATGTGCTGATCCGTCATTTGCCGCTTGATGACAGTCTGGACACGCAGATCCAACACGCAAACCTGCCGCTGCGCGACAGCGGTTTGGTGCGGGCCATGGCGACTGTGGTGATCCGCCATCTGGGTCAATTGCGCGCCATCATCCAAAGCCGTTTGAGCGCCGACCATCTCCCCGCCAAAGTCCCGGACTTGGAGCTTTATCTGCTGATCGGAGCGGCTCAACTGATCCATTTGGATGTGCCGGACCATGCAGCCGTTGATATAACGATCCGAGCCGCGCGAGAAAATCCGCGTATTTTACCCTATGCCAAACTCATCAATGCCGTCTTGCGGCGCATTGCACGCGAAAAAGACACGTTGTCGCCCCCGCTTTCCCCTCTGATCAATTTACCAGACTGGCTCAGCCAACGCTGGATCAACCACTATGGGGAAAGCACCGCCCGGCGTCTGGCGCAGGCTTGCGGCCAAGAAGCTAACCTTGATCTTTCCGTCAAATCTGATCCCGCTTTATGGGCCGAAACGTGGCAAGCCCATGTGCTGCCCAATGGGAGCGTGCGCCTGCAAGATCGCCGCCCGGTCACCAGCCTGCCCGGTTACACCGAAGGCATATTTTGGGTGCAAGATGTGGCCGCCAGCCTGCCCGCCCAGTTGCTCAAAGCCCAACCCCATGAACGCGTGGCGGATCTATGTGCCGCACCGGGTGGAAAAACCGCTCAATTGGCCATGACCGGTGCGCAAATCCTCGCCGTAGACCGCTCCGCCCCCCGTTTGCAGCGTCTCCAAGAGAATTTAAAGCGTCTCGGCCTGTCAGTCGAAACCAAAGCCTGCGATGCCGCAACGCTGCAAGCGGACCCTTTTGACGCCATCTTGCTCGATGCGCCCTGTTCGGCAACCGGCACGCTGCGCCGCCATCCCGATGTCGCATGGACCAAGCAAGAACGTGATATTTTAAAATTGACACAGGTGCAAAGTCGCTTGCTAGACCATGCCATAAGCCTGTTAAAGCCCGGTGGTCGGCTGATTTACTGCACATGCTCGCTGGAAAGTGAGGAAGGCGAGGCACAAATCAAGGCCGCTTTGGAGCGTCACCCTCACCTGACACGCGACCCATTCCGCCCTGATGAGGCAGTTTTCCCCGCAGACGCCCTAACCCCAGAGGGGGATGTGCGCACGCTTCCTTTTATGGGATTCGGGGACAGTGCCGCAGATCAAGGGATGGATGGTTTCTTTATTGCGCGTTTACGGGTAAGAAAATGACCCATGCTCGGCTAGAATCATCCGAGAAAACGCTTGAAACGCGCGAGATTAAGAGGGTTTTGGATTGTTTGCTGCCGCTGCAATCATCGGTTGGAAAAAATGGCTGTTTACGCTCAAGGATCGGACCACAAGTCTCGGCCTGACGCTGAGTGCGCCGTTTAATGTCCTGCGCGGTCGCCCCCGCTTGGGGCCGATCAATCGCATTGTCATTGCCCCACAAGATTTGCGCACCAGCGACCCGACCGCAGCCAGCGACATCTATTCCGGTTATTTCTCCTTTGCCGGAAAAGCTCTGATTAGTGGGGGGCGCTCGCCCTTTGCCATTTTATCGGCCCCTTTGCCGTGGACCGAGGAATTGATGGGTTTTGGCTGGCTTCGTCATTTGCGTGCCGCCGACACAGCCTTGAGCCGCGCCAATGCACGCGCTTTGATTGATGACTGGATCACGTTATGTGCCGACCAGAAAGGCATCGCTTGGGAAACAGGCGTGACAGCCCGTCGCCTGATTTCTTGGGTCAGTCAATCGCCCTTTATTTTGGAAGGGGCTGATCAGGATTTTTATCATCGGTTTACCCGCAGCCTACGGCGCCAAACCGATTATCTCAGTGCAACAGTTCATGGCTGCCGTGTGCCTGAACGCACTTTACGGGCCTTGATTGCACAATGTTATGTCGCATTGGCAACCCAAGCGCCTGCCGATTATCTGAGCAAAGCCTCCGAACGACTGGGCTTAGAAATTGATCGACAAATCTTGATGGATGGTGGCCATATCAGCCGCAATCCAGCGCTTTTAATCGAAGTTCTGACAGATTTGTTGCCATTGCGCCAAGTCTATGCCTCACAAAATATGGCCCCGCCCCCCTCCTTGCTCAATGCGATTGATCGTATGGGGCCTATGCTACGCTTATTCCGGCATGCGGATGGATCGCTTGCTTTGTTTAATGGCATGGGCGCAACACCAACCGATTTGATTGCCACACTAATCGCCTATCAAGATGCTTTGGCCAAAGCGATGGAAAATGCCGTTGTGTCTGGTTATCAACGGCTGGCTTTGGGGCAGGCGACCTTGATCATGGATTGCGGCTCTGTGCCGCCTGAAGCCTATTCCGCCCATGCCCATGCAGGGTGCCTCTCCTTTGAATATGCGGACGGTATCCAACGTCTGATCATTAACTGTGGCAGTCCTCCGGCTGGCCATGATGCG
Source organism: uncultured Hyphomicrobiales bacterium (assembly GCA_963923415.1). GTDB lineage: Bacteria > Pseudomonadota > Alphaproteobacteria > Rhizobiales > Beijerinckiaceae > CAIYZJ01. The sequence goes on from CAWUMW010000004.1 coordinate 11,698, forward strand.
TGGCAACAATCAGCCCGCCTTACCCAAGCCCATTCTACAGTAGAGATCGGGGGGTTAAGCATGGCCGCCATGGCGCCCGGTCAGTTTGAATGGCCGCGCACCCCGCCACTGGTCAGCGGGCCGCGCGTGACGGCCTGCGAACGCAGTGAGGATGGCGAGGCTCTGGAAATCAGAGGGCGCCATGATGGCTATCTTCTGGCCTTTGGGGTTGAGCATGAACGGGTGCTGCGTTTGCAACCCAAAGGCGTGTTGCTCGGCGAGGATCATTTACTGCCGAGCCATGCCAGCCGGGCACGCACTGTCCATGATGAATTTGCACTGCGCTTTCATTTGCATCCGGTCCTTGAAGCCCAACATGGCCCCACGGTGCATACGATCAAGATCAAAGCCCCGAATGGACGAACCTGGATCTTTAGTTGCCCGGACCTTCCCATCGATATCACCGAAAGTATAACCTTTGCCACGGCGGATGGAGGCCGACGCAGTCCGCAACTGGTAATGCATGGCCGGTTCCGCACCACCGCGGTCGTGCGCTGGCAATTATCCCCGGCCTAACCGCTTTATCCCCAATTGTCCTGATTGCTAAGCCATCGAGGCCCGCGGCACCCTTTCACCGCCCGCTCCGGCATGCTATGCCGCAGCCGGATCCGCTCTGATCCGGTTTGTATTTGATTTCTCAGGACATCTCCATGCCCCAAGATTTGCGTCGTATATCTCGAGCTTTGATCTCCGTTTCCGACAAAACTGGATTGTTGGACTTTGCCAAAGCGTTGCATGAGCGGGGGGTGGAGCTGGTCTCAACAGGAGGCACCTGTGCCAGCCTGAAAGCGGCAGGCCTACCGATTGACGATGTGTCTGATGTTACCGGTTTCCCAGAAATGATGGATGGTCGGGTCAAGACCCTGCATCCCAAAATCCATGGCGGCCTTTTGGCAATCCGCGCCAATCCGGTTCATCAAGCATCGATGCTGGCTCACGGGATTGGAGCCATTGATCTGTTAGTGGTCAATCTTTATCCGTTCGAGCAAACCGTGCAGGCAGGCAAAGGATGGGATGACTGTATCGAAAATATTGATATCGGTGGACCGGCGATGATCCGTGCCGCAGCTAAAAACCACACCGATGTTGCGGTGATTGTTGATACCGCAGATTATCCTCTGCTCCTCAAAGAACTTGAAACGCATAACGGCTCAACCCCTCTCGATTTACGCCGCCAACTTGCTGCGAAAGCCTATGCGCGCACCGCAAGTTATGATGCGGCAATTTCAAATTGGTTTGCCTCAAGCCTGTCAATCTCAGAACCTGATTTCAGAGCTTTAGGTGGGCATAAAGCACAAAGCCTGCGCTATGGCGAAAATCCGCATCAACAGGCCGGGTTTTATCATGTGCCAGACCAACGCTTCGGTGTCGCAAGCGCCAAACAACTGCAAGGCAAACAACTCTCCTACAACAATATCAATGATACCGATGCGGCCTTTGAGGCCGTTGCCGAATTTGATCCTGCACACGGGCCGGCGGTGGTCATTGTCAAACATGCCAATCCCTGTGGAGTGGCCATGGGCCCCTCACTCGTTGAAGCCTATCATCGCGCCTTAGCCTGTGATCCGGTCTCTGCCTTTGGTGGCATTGTTGCGCTCAATCAAAAATTGGATGCAGACGCAGCCCGGGCCATTGTAGAAATTTTTACAGAGGTCATTATTGCGCCTGATGCGGATCCAGAGGCCATCGCCCTGATCGCCGCCAAAAAGAATTTGCGCTTATTGCTCACCGGCGGTGTTCCTGACCCACGCGCACCCGGCCTTGTTTATCGAACTGTCGCAGGCGGCTTTCTTGTTCAATCGCGTGACCATGCTGTGGTTGATGATATGGACTTGCGGGTTGTTACCAAGCGCGCCCCCACGGCTGAAGAACTGGCTGATTTACGCTTCGCCTTCCGCGTTGCCAAGCATGTAAAATCCAATGCCATTGTCTATGCCAAGAACGGCGCCACCGTGGGGATTGGCGCGGGTCAAATGAGCCGGGTCGACTCCTCCCGCATTGCGGCATGGAAAGCCGGGGAAGCCGCCCGTCATGCTGGTTTGAGCGAAAGCCTTGCCAAGGGCTCCGTTGTCGCCTCGGATGCTTTTTTCCCCTTTGCTGACGGTTTACTCGCTGCTGCGGAGGCCGGCGCGACCGCGGTCATCCAGCCGGGCGGATCGATGCGCGATGACGAAGTAATCCAAGCCGCCGATGCCGCTGGCTTGGCTATGGTGATGACCGGATATCGACATTTCAGACACTAGGGTCTGACACTAGGGCCTGAGCCTTTTATCTGCGTCGCAGAACAGGCAAGAATGACGAAGACGACGAGACTTACAAGCCTTTAGTAAGGTGCAGACACTCTGCGCTTTGGAGGGCTTGCCAATCGCCCTGTCTGGGCAGAGAATGGACTTATGTATCGTTTTGCAAATCCGACCTTCTTTCTGGCTTTGGCCGGCCGCCTGATCCCCCCCTTTGCCATTCTGGCGATTGCCCTGTTGGGTTGGGGGCTTTATCAGATTTTCTATCTCGCCCCCGACGATTACCAGCAGGGTGCGAGCGTCAAAATCATGTATATCCATGTCCCTGCCGCATGGCTCGGTTTGGCCTGTTACGGCCTGATGACAACCTCAGCGCTGGGCTCGATTTTGTTCCGCCATCCACTTGCCGATGTATCCGGCAAAGCCTTGGCTCCCATCGGGGCCAGTTTCACCTTTTTGTGTCTGGTGACCGGGGCCCTATGGGGTAAGCCGATGTGGGGCACCTGGTGGGTGTGGGATGCACGCTTGACCTCGGTCCTCGTCTTGTTTCTGATTTATTGCGGGATCATGGCGCTCTGGGAAGCCTTTGACGATCCCTTACGGGCCGCCCGACCGGTTGCAATCCTGACTTTGTTTGGCTCGATCAATCTGCCGATTGTCAAATTCTCAGTCGATTGGTGGAACACGTTGCACCAACCCGCTAGCGTCTTTCGCATGGGAGGCTCAACCATTGATGCCTCCATGCTGACCCCTTTGCTGGTCATGGCCGTCGGCGCAACCTTTCTGATGGGCGCACTCTATCTCGATGGGATGCGGACTGAAATTTTGCGGCGGCGTGTCCGCAGCCTGCAAATCAAACAGGTCGGACAAAAAGACGCACAAGATCACACGGCCTCACAGAACAGCCCCGATTATACTGGAGCCGCATCATGAGTGCTGCTTCTTATGCCGGTTACATTGCCAGTGCCTATGCGCTCGCCGCCCTCGTGACGGTTGGACTGGTGCTGCGCGCTTATCTCCAGCGGCGGGCACAGCTTAAGGCTTTGCAAAATCTCGATCCCTCTGACACTTGAAGGCTTGTGACACTTAAAGGCTTGTGACACTTAAAAGCTTTGTGCAGAGGCTTAAATACGTCAGAAAGCTTAAGCTGGATCCGACCCCGATCCTTCAGGCTCGGCCAATTGGTGTCGCGTGATCAACGGGGTCTGCGCCAAAGCGAAGACCAATGTCAGCGGCATCATGCCAAAGACTTTAAAGTTGATCCAAACCGCATCAGTCTGGGTACGCCAGACCCATTCGTTCAGCAAAGCCAGCACAAAGAAAAAACAACCCCAACGCCAGCTCAAAATCCGCCAGCCCTGCGGATCAAGCTGCAAAATCGTGTCCAGCACGATTTTCAATAAAGGGCGATCAAAAGCCACACCGATTAACAAAGCAGAACCGAATAAGAGATTAACCACCGTCGGCTTCATTTTAATAAAGGTGTCATCGGCAAACCACAGGGTCAGACCGCCAAACACCAACACCATCGCTCCCGACACCAAAGGCATGACCGGAACATGCCGCAATCCAATCAACGAGACCACCAAAGCACACAGCATGGCACCCATAAAAAGCAAGGTGGCCATGAAAATCGGCTTTTGCAGCAAAATCTCCGGGGGGACAAAGTCTGCGGCCTGAAAAAGCGGTTGAATCAAAGCCTGGACCAGTTCTGGTCGATTATTAGCAACAAAGAAAACCAGCAAAGGGCCCAATTCCACCATAAATTTCAACAAAGCCCGTGAGGGCGTTCCGGATGCAGCCACAGCCCGACTGTCCTGCGCGGGAGGCTGGGCTTTGCTCTGCTCGAGATGCGACATGGGCGTCCTTCCTGTTTTCTGCGCATCCCTTGGCCGAAATCAGGTCTGAAATCAATGAAAATTCCCTGAGGTGGCTTTTTTCGCCGCTAGCGCGAGCCCTTCACCCGACCCTAGCCTAAAGACGCCCCGACCAAAGTGCGAGCTGCGAGAGCCTTGCCCCAAGCCCTGCGACTTGGCAGAATAGCGCTGTGGAGGGGAGGAAACAGGGATTTCTGCCGCGGTTTGGCCAACAGCCAACCGGGATGCGCCCTTGACCTTCACTTTCAGGCATTTAAGTGCCGCCTAATTCCACGAGCGGCCGGTTTGGTACGGGAGAACAAGCATGTCAGAGAAAATTTACGCCGTTTCGGCAGACTGGTCGAAGCGCGCATGGGTCGATGATGCCCATTACAAGACAATGTACCAGCAATCGGTCAATGACCCGAACGCATTCTGGGCGGAGCATGGCAAACGCATTGATTGGAGCAAGCCTTTCACCAAGGTCAAAAATGTATCCTATGCACCGGGCAACGTCTCCATCAAATGGTTTGAAGACGGCGAAACCAATGTGGCTGTTAATTGCGTCGATCGCCATCTGGCAAAACGCGGCAACCAAACCGCTATCATTTGGGAAGGCGATGACCCCAACGAGTCTAAACATATCACCTATAATGAATTGTCCGCTGAGGTGAATAAATTTGCCAATGTGCTGAAAGCACATGGCGTGAAAAAAGGCGATCGCGTCACCATCTATCTGCCAATGATTCCGGAAGCGGCCTATGCAATGCTGGCCTGCGCGCGTGTCGGTGCCATTCACTCGATCGTGTTTGGTGGCTTCTCACCCGATAGTTTGGCAAGCCGCATCGAGGATGCGGACTCCGCTGTGGTCATCACCGCTGACGAGGGCTTGCGCGGGGGCCGCAAAGTGCCGCTCAAGGTCAATGCCGACGAAGCGGCCGCCAAATGCCCCTGCCTCAAGACCATGATCGTCGTCAAACGGACCGGCGGCGCGGTGCATATGGAGAAGGGCCGCGATGTTTGGTATCACGAGGAAATGGCCAAGGTGTCGGCTGACTGCCCCGCACAAGCCATGAATGCGGAAGACCCTTTATTCCTGCTCTACACATCGGGTTCAACCGGCAAGCCGAAAGGCGTGGTGCATACCACAGGCGGTTATCTCGTTTATGCCTCCATGACCCATCAATATGTCTTCGATTATCATGAAGGTGACGTCTACTGGTGCACGGCGGATGTGGGCTGGGTCACCGGCCACAGCTATATCGTCTATGGCCCGCTGGCTAATGGCGCTACCACCTTGATGTTTGAAGGCATTCCGACCTATCCCTCAATCTCACGTTTCTGGGATGTGGTGGACAAACACAAAGTCTCGATTTTCTACACCGCCCCCACCGCCATCCGCTCCTTGATGGGCGCTGGTGAAGATCCTGTGAAAAAGACCTCACGCAAATCGCTGCGGCTTTTGGGTTCGGTCGGCGAACCCATTAACCCAGAGGCATGGGAATGGTATTATCGCGTGGTCGGCGAAGAACGCTGCCCGATTGTCGATACATGGTGGCAAACGGAAACCGGCGGCATTCTGATTACCCCGCTGCCCGGCGCGACCGCTTTGAAACCCGGCTCTGCAACCCGCCCGTTCTTCGGTGTCCAACCGCAAGTCGTCGATGCCGAAGGCAAGGTTCTGGAAGGGGCGTGCGAAGGCAATCTGGTGATTGCTGAAAGCTGGCCCGGACAAATGCGGACCGTCTATGGCGACCATCAGCGGTTCATGGAAACCTATTTCTCGACCTATCCCAACAAATACTTCACCGGTGACGGCTGCCGCCGGGATGCCGATGGTTATTACTGGATCACCGGTCGCGTCGATGACGTGATCAATGTCTCCGGCCACCGCATGGGAACCGCAGAAGTGGAAAGCGCATTGGTTGCCCATCCGAAAGTCTCGGAAGCGGCGGTGGTGGGCTATCCGCATGACATCAAAGGACAGGGGATTTATGCCTATGTCACCTTGATGACTGGGGAAGAGCCAACCGATGCCTTGCGCAAGGAATTGGTGAATTGGGTGCGCAAGGAAATCGGGCCGATTGCCTCGCCTGACCTGATCCAATTTGCGCCCGGCCTGCCGAAAACACGATCCGGCAAAATTATGCGCCGCATTTTGCGCAAGATTGCCGAAGACGAGTTCGGCAATCTGGGCGACACGTCAACGCTGGCCGATCCGGGCGTTGTGGGGGATCTGATCGAGCATCGCCAAAACAAGCGCCATTAAATCGAAACGGCAAAAAAGTGGCCGGGAAGCTCTCCTTCCCGACCCTCCGAGCTTTCAAAACGCGCCCATTGGCGCGTTTTTTTATGACCCTGCCAACTGAGGCTCTCGACCCTTGAGAAAACTTATGGCAAAACACAAGAAACAGCCGTCCCCTTTTCGCTGAACCCTTTCCATGAGCCTTAAAAAACATCGTCATAAAAACACGCCGTGACACAGGTTGATTCTCCCCCCCCAACTGTTCTCATCATCTTGCATCAGGCGCATTCCACGCCGGGTCGCGTTGGACGTTTGTTAGTTGAACGCGGTGTGGCGCTTGATATTCGCCGTCCCCCGCTCGGTGATCCATTGCCCTCGGATCTGCGCCCTTATGCCGGCGCTGTGATTTTTGGCGGACCGATGGGAGCGAATGATGAATTTGATTGGCTGAAAGCCGAAACAGATTGGATCGGCACGGTCTTGAAAGCCGATAAACCGTTTTTAGGCCTCTGCTTGGGTGCGCAATTGCTTGCCAAATGCGCCGGCGCGCGCGTTTATACCCATGAGAAAGGCATGGCCGAGATCGGCTATTATCCGCTGCGCCCCACGCAGGACGGTCTTGCCTTCAGTCAACAAACCGGTTTGCAATGGCCCTGCCATGTCTATCATTGGCATCGTGACGGCTTTGACGTCCCTGCCTCCGCCACCCCGCTGGCCCAAGGCGACATTTTCCCCGAACAGGCTTTTGTCATGGAAGGCACCAAGGCCTTCGGCCTGCAATTCCACCCCGAAGTGACCTATGCGATGATGTGCCGCTGGACCACCCGCGCCCATGAGCGCATGGCCATGCCCGGCGCGCGGACGCGCCCCGAGCATCTCTCCGGTTGGTATCGGTATGATCACGCCGTGCATCAATGGATCGACGGTTTTCTCGATCATTGGTTAGCCCCTCCTCATCCATAAAGAGCCGAGATCCGTATGACCGATCCTTTGACTGCGCCGTCATCGCTGCACACACCCGACCAAAGCCCATCCCCGCGCCCTCACCGCATCCAAGCGCTCATCAAATTATTGTTGGCCAGTCTTGTCGTGCTGTCAGCGGCCGTGATCGGCAATCTAGCCACCATCCCTAATATTCCGGTCTGGTATGCGGGGCTTGTGAAGCCATCCTTCAATCCACCCAACTGGATTTTCGGCCCAGTCTGGTCCACGCTTTATGCCATGATGATTTTAAGCTTCTGGCGGATCTTATTGCGGCAGGGAATGGGGCTTGCCGTGGGGGTCTTTATTGTCAAAATGGTGCTCAACGGATTTTGGTCCGTCGCCTTTTTCGGCATGCATGATATCGCGCTTGGGCTTTGGGTTATCTTGGTGCTTGAAGCCGTGATCCTGTTGACGATCTTCTTGTTCGCCCGCATCGACACAATAGCCGCATGGCTGTTAGCGCCTTACGCTCTATGGGTTGGTTTTGCGACTATTCTCAATGCGACAATTTTGAGCTTAAATCCCTAATCGGGCTCACGCCATCATTTCGATGACACCGATATAGGGCAATTCACGGAAGGCATGGGCGACATCCATGCCATATCCAACCACAAATTGATCCGGGCAGGTAAAGCCGACATAAGTGGGGCTAACATGGACCGCCCGTTTGCCCGGCTTTTCCAACAAGCAACAGGTGGTCACGCGCGCCCCGCGTGCGGCCAATAAATCAATGGCAAAAGCCAAAGTGCGACCTGATTCTAAAATATCATCGACCAGCAACACATCCCGATCCCGCACTTCGCTTTCCACATCGCGCAGGATGGATACTTGACCGCTCGACGTCATCCCACTGCGATAGCTCGACAGATGCATGAACTCCATTTGCGGTGCCAAGCCGACCCGATGCAGATCCCGCATCAAATCAGCCGCAAACATGAAACTGCCCTTCAACACCGCTACAACCAACAAATCTTTGGGTTTGCTTTGCGCGATTTCAGCCGCCAGTTCGCTATTGCGCCGGGCGATTTGTTCTTCACTGAATAAAACCTTGACGCGCCGATGCTCGATTGCGGGCTTGTTCATTTCTATAAAATCCATTCTGACGTCACTGAGAGCTTGTCGATGCCACATTGTGCGCAAGGAACCAATGATGCAAGCGCGGATCATCGCAGTTATGGTTAATTCGGGCGGATATTATCCTAAATAGTGAGAAAAATCGTGACTTCAAGGGAAAAGGGCTTTCCCCTGAGCCTGCGCATGCAGTAAATATGCGCGGGCGGCGTTTCTAAAACCAAGCCACCATGATCGGGAAGGATTGCCTTTGCTGCGGTTCGAAAATGTCGGTTTACGATATGGGCTTGGGCCTGAGATCTTGAAAGATCTCAGTTTTTCTATCGCGCCACAAAGCTTCCAATTTCTCACCGGCCCCTCTGGTGCTGGCAAAACCACACTGCTGCGCTTGATCCTCCTGTCGCTTAAGCCGACACGGGGCTTGATCCATTTATTCGGAGCGGATGTATCACAAATCGCCCCCGATGCCTTAACCGCTGTGCGCCGGCGCATGGGGGTGGTGTTTCAGGACTTCCGGCTGTTGGACCATCTCACCACATTCGAAAATGTCGCGCTTCCCTTACGCGTCAAAGGACGCGAGGAAAGCGCCTATCGAGCTGAAGTGATCGAATTGCTGAAATGGGTTGGACTGGGCGATAAGATCCATGCCGTTCCCCCCGTGCTCTCGGGGGGCGAAAAGCAACGCGCCGCCATCGCCCGCGCTCTGATTGCCAAGCCCGATTTGCTGTTGGCTGATGAACCAACCGGCAATGTCGACCCCTCAATGGCCATGCGCTTGTTGCGCCTGTTTGTGGAAATGAACCGTCTCGGCACCGCCGTGGTGATTGCCACCCATGATATTGCCTTGATGGACAAATTTGATGATGCCCGCCGGCTGGTGCTGGGGGATGGACGGCTGCATATCTATGACTGACATGTCCGATACGCCCCACCGCCCACAGCGCGCCTTGCAAAAAATCTTCATGATGATGCACGGGCAAGACGGACATCCGCTTGTTCCGGGTGACAATATTGCTGGTCGTGGATTGGTGGCGGTGATTACCATCATGACCTTTTTGGCGGCTCTGACGACGGGAGCGGCGCAGCTGATGGCCAGCGCCTCGAAAAGCTGGCAGGGTGCTGTGGCAACCGAATTGACCATTCAAATCCGCCCGATGCAAGGGCGCAATTTAGAACAAGATGCTGCGCGTGCCGCCGCAATTGCTGGCACATTCAAAGGCATTCAGAAAGTAAAGATTTATAGCAAACGAGAATCTGAAGCCTTGCTCGAACCATGGCTTGGCAGCGGATTGGGGCTTGATGATTTGCCGATCCCGCGCCTGATTGTCTTGCAAAGTGACCAGCCCAGCCAAATTGATACGGACGGCTTAAAAAAAGCTCTGAGCGAAAGCCTCCGCAATGCCACATTGGATGACCACAGACTCTGGACAGCGCGGCTCCAGTCCATGGCTTATTCTGTGATCGGGCTTTCACTCGGACTGGTTATTTTAGTGTTGATTGCCACCGGATTGGCGGTTGGTTTTGCAACCCGTGGCGCCATTTCAGGCAATCGCAACACGATGGAAGTTTTGCATTTTGTTGGGGCAACGGACACCTTCATCGCGCGTGAATTCCAACGCCATTTTCTGCTCATCGGCTTAAAGGGCGGGGCCTTGGGAGGATTAGCTGCTTTGATATTTTTTCTGCTGGCCCAACTCTTAGCCAGTCACTGGCTCGGCACACTTGGCAGTGAACAGGTCTCGGTGCTGTTTGGCTCTTTTGCTTTGGATGAAAGCGGCTATACAAGCATCGCCATGACAGCGTTATTGGTTGCCTTGTTAACCGCTTTGGTCTCGCGCTTAACCGTCACCCGCACGTTAAGAAATCTCAGCTAAGTATGCGCAAACTGATCCTCAGTTGTTTTGCTCTGTTACTCGTCCTGTTGGTCGATTTTGGCTTTTTTGTTGCTGACATTCGCCAAGCGTCTCCTACGCCTTTGCCACAAGCCGATGCCATTGCCGCCTTAACAGGTGCGCGCGAACGGATCAGCGCGGCAGTGCAGATGTTGATTGATGGAAAAGGCAAGCGCTTGTTGATATCGGGTGTCAATGAACGCACAAGTTTGGCTGATCTCTTGCGTTATGAGCCACGCCTTGAACATCTCAATATGTGCTGTGTTGATTTGGGCCGCAAAGCGACCAATACCTATGGCAATGCCCAAGAAATTGCCGCCTGGGCCCGGAGCCACCACTATCAAAGCCTGTGGCTAGTGACCTCTGATTATCATATGCCGCGGGCGCTTAAAGAGCTGCAACAGGCTGATCCCACCCTCACAATTGGCACATGGCCTGTCCCCTCAACGCATGGGGGCGGCCTGCCGCCACTGTCTGACATCAATCTATGGCGACTTTTTGGATCCGAATGGATCAAAACCCATATCATCCGCTTGCGGATTGCTTTGGGCCTTGCCATGGCAGAGAATGAATAGTCACCCACTTTTTGATGATCACAGCCCCATGTCCCATGCCGCGCCTTCCATTCCCCCTGCATCCCGCCTCATGCGATTTCGGTATGCCTTATTTGCCGCAATAACCTATCCGGCCTTTTTCTTCTGGATGCTGTTTGGCGCTTTTTACCTGATCGGTCCCCGTCGAAAATTAATCCGCATGATGTCAACATGGGGCAAAATCTTTATCTGGCTGTGCAAAGTCATTGCCGGACTTAAGCTGGAAATCCGCGGTCAACAGCATGTGAGCAAAGGCCCTATGTTGATTGCGGCCAAACATCTCTCCGCTTGGGAAACCATCGCCTTGCTCGGCTTGTTCGATGATCCTTGCTTCATCATGAAAGAAGAATTGCAAAAAATTCCCCTGCTCGGCAGCTATATCATCCATTCGCGTCAGATCCCGCTGAACCGCAAAGGGAGTGCTGCCGATATGAAAAAAATGCTGCGTGCTGCCAAGCAAGAAGTTTCAACGGATCAGGGGCGACAAATTATTATTTTTCCAGAAGGAACGCGCCGTGCGGTTGATGCGGAACCAGTCTATCATGCGGGTGTGTCCATGCTCTATACCGCGATGGATGTGCCCTGTTTGCCGCTTGCTCATAATGCAGGGCTGTTCTGGCCCAGTGGATACAAGCCCCATCACAGCGGGACGATCATTGTTGAATTTCTGCCCCCCATTCCGCCCGGCATGGATCGCGCGCAATTTCAAACTGCCATTCAAGATCAATTGGAAACAGCTTCAAGACGCTTGATTACCGAAGGGCGGAGCGCGCTTCATGCAGGGAAAAAGAACTAGGGTCAGACCTCATTAATTTAAATGAATGAGATCTGACCCTAAGCCTAATCGAGCCGGCGTGCTTCCTCCGGCAACATGATCGGAATTCCGTCTTTGATCGGATAGGCAAGCTTAGCCTGATGGCTAACCAGCTCTTGTTTTTCCCGATCATAATGCAATGTCGCTTTGGTCAACGGGCACACCAAAATTTCCAATAATTTCGGATCGATCTTGCCCGCATGATCCTGTTTTTGCGCATCTGCCTGTGTCATCTCACGTCTCCTTGCCTCAAGCTTTGAGGCTTATTGCAATCCGGTTGAGGATCCATCATCTCGACGGGCCAATTCAATTTCTGTCATCGCCACCAAAATCGCCGCCCGCACTGACAAGGTCGGGGCTTCAAGCAAAGCCTGTTTCTCACGGCTGCCGAAAGGCGACATCATGGCCAACGCATTGACCAACGCTTCGGTGGGCGCTGCATGAACCTCCCGCCAATTAATCTCGAGCTGCTCCGCTTCTACATAGGCTTTGAGCGCGCGCAACAGATCAGGACGATCAACCGCCTCCTCACCCCTGCGCGGTTCAAAATCATCGTGAAAATCTTGATAGGAAACCTGCGCCTGCCGAAACAAAGTCCGCACGGCAATCTCAGCCTGCATCCGATAGCGGCATAAGCCTGTCAGTGTAATGATGTAACGCCCATCATCGGTTTCAATAAATTGCGTAATGCGACCCACACAGCCGACAGGAAACAAGCTCGATTGCCCCCCCTCCTCTTCATCAGAGGTTTCGACGGGCTGGATCATTCCGATCAACCGATTACCGCGCAAGGCCTCATCGACCATATCGAGATAGCGCGGCTCAAAAACATTGAGCGGCATTTGTCCTCTGGGCAGCAATAAGGCGCCAGACAAGGGAAAGAGCGGCAGTGTCTGCGGCATCTCGTCCAAAGTCGTGATCACCCGACGGCCTGACATGCAACCCCGCCTTTATCGGAAAATAACCGTGGAGAGTTTCCGTCGTCCGGCTTTCGAACGCTCATCCATCGCGCCCCAGACTTCGAAAAACTGCAATAATTGTTTGCGCGCCCCATCATCGTTCCACGTCCGATCGCGCCGCACGATTTCGATTAATTCATCGGTGGCCCGATCCTCCTGATGCTGCGCTGCGAGCGCGAGCGCCAAATCAAACCGTGCTTGATGATCGTTAGGATTAGCCTGCAAGCGCGCCTCGATGTCAGCCAGATTGCCAAGCCCGGCAGATTGTTCGGCGAGATCAATCGCAGCTTGAACGGCAGAGACGTGAGGATCTTGTTTTTTATCCGCAGGCACCTGCGCCAAGAAGCCCCGGGCTCCTTCCAAATCCCCTTCATCAACATGCAGCTTCGCCATCCCAACCAAGGCCCCCAGATGTTCGGGATCTTCTCCTAAAATAGCCACATAAAGCGTACTAGCCCCCGTCACATCGCCCGCTTCGTGCAGCGCCTGCGCCTCTTCCATCATTTGATCTAACGGGCTTGGGCCGACCGGCCCTGCATGTTTTTCAATAAAGGCTTTGATCTGGCTTTCCGGCACCGCACCCATAAATCCATCAACCGGCTGCCCCTTTTTAAAAGCAATAACCGCCGGGATCGATTGGATTCCCAACTGACCGGGAATTTGCGGATGATCATCAATATTGAGTTTGACCAACCGCACTTTGCCGCCACTTGCCAAAACAACCTTTTCCAAAACAGGTGTTAATTGTTTGCAAGGGCCACACCATGGTGCCCAAAAATCAACCAGCACCAAATGATCCATCGATGCGGTGAGCACATCTTGGCGAAATTGGGCCGTGGTGGTGTCGATAATAGCGGATGAGGCGGCGGTTTGTTCGGGCAGGGCTGTCATCGTTTGATTACTCCTCGCCGGTCCCTTGAGGCCCCGGCTTTGCATTCCAATTTCCTTACTATGTGGGGGCAACCACCCGGAAAGGCAAGATTTGACCCCCGCACAGCCGAGAATTTATGCGTGTTGACGTGCAATTTCTGTGGGCGAGGCGCGCAACACCCCCCTCAACACATGACAAAAGCACCACAGACCCGATAAAATATTCCAAGTTGACGATGTGCCAAGTTAAAGATGTACCAAGCTGTTGCCGTACCATGACTGGTAAAGCCAGCCTCGCTGGAACCCAACCCGGCTGGAGCAAGCATGGCACCCGTTTAACGCGTGAGCAGCCAACCCGCTGACAAAATGACCCAAGCGGATGATGGTTGCGAGGGTCACATGTCTGCAAGCCCATGAGATGGGCCGTGCGTCAGCGTTGTTGTGCTTGTTTTTAGTGGTTCTCTTCAAGTTGTGCGTCGCTATCCGGCTCCCTCACGCGGCTGTGCCATGGAGGGATAAGACGTCGCATCAAAGCGTCACATCAAGACGCCTGCTTCTATAAAGCAGCGCCAATGGGTGTAAAAACTCTGCGTTAAGTGATGGTTCTGCCGGTTGAGGCAGCCTGTTCGTGTTGTGCCCGCGTGCCCCGATCCTTCAACCGCCTCAGGATAAGAGCCTGCCCCATGACGCCCAACTTTTCCGCATCCTCCCCAGCCAATGACCGAATCCGGCATCTGCTGCGCCAAATGATCCGCAACAAAGAAGGCACCTTCGCGCCCTTGCCACGCTCACTCATTGCCTCGTGTCTGCATTCCCATGACATTCATTTGCTCGGAGCGCTCAATACACTGCTCGATATGCCCGACCATGTCGGGCGGATCAGCCCTGCTTTAGAGTTTCGCAGTCTTTTCACCTTCAAAATGCGCTATTGTGAGCGATGCATAACCGACAATCCAAAAAGCGAATGGGCGGACGAGCGCTTCACCGCAGGTTGGGATTTTTCGAAATGGTTTCTCAAACAGTTTCACAAAAAAAGATTTCAACCCTCTGACCTGATGCTGTTCAGGCAATGGCTCACGCAATTCTTTCACAAAAGCCCTGCGCCCATTCGCCAATGTATTACCCAGACGCTTCTGGCTGATATTTTGCGGGAAAAGGAAATTCGAATTTTATTGAGTGACTGGGAAAAATTAACCCCGCTGCAAGAGGCATTCCAAGCCGCCTTATCTCAAAAGAGCCGCTTCCTTGAATCCATTTGACCCTGTGGACCAACGCGACAGGGGCAGAGCTCTCATGCTGTCTCCGCTCAGATCACCCTCTGGTCTGCCCGCGCAAACAATGCCAAACTCTGTTTAGGGTGTTTGTGGCGAGCGGATAGGCGAGCGCGTGTGATTGGATTGATTGTTGTTCTGGTGCCGGTCTTTGCATCGGTATTTTTTCTGATTGTCGGCAATGGCTTGCTGACAACGCTGGTTCCTTTGCGCGCTGCCATTGAACATTTTTCCTCCCCTCAAATCGGGCTAATCGGCGCCAGCTACTTCACCGGAATGATTCTCGGCACATGGTTGGCGCCGCTGATTGTGCGGCGGATCGGCCATGTACGGGCCTTTGCCGCCTATGCAGCCCTTGTCGCTATTGCCGCCATCGGATTTGCTCTCACCGATCAATTGTGGTTGTGGATGATGCTACGGGCGGCCAATGGATTTGCCTTAGGCGGACTTTATGGAATTGTCGAAAGCTGGATCATTGCGCGGGCCGGGTCGCAACATCGTGGGCGGGCTTTGGGGCTTTATAATATCATCCATTTCAGCGGTTCGGCTTTAGGGCAGCAATTTTTGAGGTTTTTTGACCCGCGCGGTTTTCAATTATTTTCACTCGCAGCGATTTCATTGCTCACGGCTCTATTGCCTGTCGCGTTGACGCGTTCCGATCCGCCGCCTTTGCCGGCAAGAGGGCGATTAATTTTTTCTCAAATCCAACGTGTCGCCCCGGTTGGATTAACCTGTATCGGCCTTGTCGGAATCGTTAATGGCAGTTTTTGGTCGCTCGCGCCCGCTTATATTGAGCATCTTGGTTTGGGGACGCAAACCGTAGCCACATTCATGACGATCTTTATCATTGGCTGCGCCTGTGGGCCCTATCCTTTGGGGCGAATGTCAGATCTCATTGATCGACGCCTGATCATCGCCGCGGTGTCCTTTGTCAGTATTTTGATTGAAATCGGATTAGCGAGTTTGGGATCACATTATGTCGAACTGCTTTATCTGCTCGGTTATTTGATGGGCATTGTGCTGCCTTCGCTCTATCCGCTGACTGTTGCGCATGTGATGGACAAATTCACCGGGGAAGATGCGGTGCTGGTCTCCAGCACTTTGTTATTTTGCTATTGCATTGGCGCTGTGATCGGTCCGGTGATGGCGTCTTATCTCATGCAAACCTTTGGTGATCGCGCCTTGTTTTTGCATAATGGCGTGGTGCATCTTGTGATTGGCGTGTTTGTCACTTGGTATATGATTCACAATAAAAAACAGCAGCCCCCACAAGAGATGGATCATCGTCCCTGACTGATTTTAACCGCTCGATCCGCGAAAACACGGTTCGTGTCAGAGCGCCTCAAACCTTTGCATGTGCGACAACTTGCCAGTCTTGATTTTTCCTGCTTTCCTAAGCGGATTGCCGCGCTGACACCCAGTCCACGCATGATGGAAAGAAAGCATGACCGCCCATGAGTTTTATCTGTGATATTCCAGCTCGTCCCACCTTACTGAGCGATGATGACGCCGCGCGCATCACCCGGTGGGATTTTGAACCCGGCGCCGTAACAGGATGGCACCGCCATGCCTGGCCTTATTTTGTGATCATGTTGGTCGACGGCATCTTATCGATTCATGACGGGCAATCTGTGACGGACGTGCCCTTAACACAAGGCCAGTCCTATCGCCGCACATCCGGGATCGAACATGACGTGAAAAATGGTTCACCCCATCCGATCAGCTTTATTGAGATCGAAATCAAACGAGCCGATTTACTTGAGGTCTGAACCGGTTTTTTCAGACCGAATTTAACTGGCTTGTAAATAGCGTTGTTGCAGATGCTGCGTAAACGCATCTAAAGTCAAAGGCTGCCCCGTTGCCGCACGCAACAGATCATTAAAGCCATAAAAACTACCCTGCGCATGCACATTTTGGCGTAGCCATGTTAAGAGCGGAGCGAGACGACCTTGCGCCATTGCCGCATCGATGGCAGGGTCAGCATGACGTGCCGCCTGCATCAATTGAGCCGCTGCCATTGCGCCGAGTGTGTAGCTGGGGAAATATCCAAACAGCCCATTATACCAGTGAATATCCTGCAACACGCCTTGCGCGGCATCGGGTGGGGTAATGCCCAATAGATCCTGCATCAAAGCGTTCCACCGCTCTGGCAGAGCATGCACAGTGAGATCACCGGCAATCAGCTCTTGCTCCAAGCTAAAGCGCATCATCACATGCGCTGGATAGGTCATTTCATCGGCATCCACACGAATGAATCCTCGCTCCACCCGCCGCCACAACACAGCTAAATTATCCGGCGCCAATGCCGCACGAGCCTGAGGAAAGGCCTCAATCAGCGCCGTTGATAGCCACGACAACCATGCATCCGAACGACAAGCCTGCATTTCAATGATCAAGGATTGGCTTTCATGCGCTGCCATGCCGGCTGCATGTCCAACTGGCTGGCGTAACCATGCCACTGGTAAGCCCCGTTCATAAAGTGCATGCCCGGTTTCATGCATCACGCCCAACAGGCTTTTAGCAAAATTTTGTTCATCATAACGCGTCGTAATGCGAACATCGGACGGGATACCGCCACAAAACGGATGGGTTGAACGATCAAGCCGAGAATGATCTGCCTCCAGTCCGGCTTGCAAAGACAGCCTGCGGCACAAGGCTTCTTGTTGGCCTATGTCAAACGGGCCTTGCAGCGGCTGCGGCTTGGGGCGACGGGCTTGCAAGGCTTCGACCTGAGGTAAGGCCTGATCTAAAAAATGCCGATAAGCGTCAAAAAGCGGTGTGACATCCGCAACCGTAATCCCAGGCTGAAACCCATCCATCAAACAATCATAAGGAGAGAGCGGCAAAACCGTTGCCAAGGCGTGCGCATATTCTCGCGTCAGGGACACCACTTCTGCCAGTTCTTCCGCCACCATAGAAAAATCAGACTGCTTACGGGCCTCACGCCAAATTTTCTCACAGGATGCATTGCTGCGCGCCATGGCCTCAACCAAACGGGTCGGCAGCGCTGTGGCGCGCTGATAGGCGTGATGCATCAAATGCAAATTGCGATCCTGCCACGCCGACTCCAAAGCCGTTGATTGCGCAAGCGCTAAATCATCGCCCACCGCCGGATCAATCAGCACTTCATGGGCAAGACTCGCTAAAACAGCAAATTGATCGCCGCGCGCTGCACTGCCGCCTGACGGCATCATCACAGATGCATCCCAGCTCAACATTGAAGACGCCTCATTGAGAATGGCCATCCGCTCAAACCGTTGTTCTAGCCGGTGATAGGCCGCTTGTGCTTTCGTCATGCTCATCATCCCTTTATCGGTCACACGATCGTGCCGATCCTCTCTGCCCGCCTCGTCTTGTCCACGCTATCGCTGGTTGGATCGCTTCGCATTCTCTCACGCAGAATGCAAGCGCGGGTCTCATCTGCACCGCAAAGGGGATGACAGAGAAGCGCCAACGGGTCACACTCCCTGCAACACGACATAGGGAGATTGATTTGATGACACAGCCTGCACAGCTTTCGGGAAAAATCGCATGGGTGACTGGCGCGGGATCAGGTGTTGGGGAAGCAACGGCTGAAATGATGGCCCAAGCTGGCGCTACGGTCGTGCTGACGGGCCGCAGAAAAACCTTACTTGAGGCCGTCGCCGCTCGCATTCACGCCGCAGGCGGACGGGCCGAAGTGGAAGCCGGCGATCTGATGGATCATGCCACCGCACCCGCCATTGTCAGTCGCATGGAGCAACGCTTTGGCCGGCTTGATATCTTGGTCAATAATGCCGGGCTGAATATAACCGAACGCAGCTTTTCCCAACTCACCCCGCAAGGGGTCGATCACGTAATCGACGGCAATTTAAATGCGGCCTATTACAATGTGCTTGCCTGTCTCCCGCTGATGCGACGGCAACAAGACGGCGTGATCATTCATACCGCGTCTTGGGCTGGTAAATATGTCACGCCTGTATCTGGCTCCGCCTATACGGCCGCCAAACATGCCGTTGTTGCCATGAGTGAAAGCATCAATATTGAAGAGTTCCGCAATGGCATAAGATCCTCGGTCTTGTGCCCGAATGAAATTGCCACACCGATTTTAGAAAAGCGCCCCGTCAAAGCCACTGAAGAAGAAAAAGCCCGCATGTTGCAGGCCGAAGATATGGCGCGGCTGATTATTTATATTGCCTGCCAACCCCCGCATGTCTGTATCAATGAGGTGGTGATCAGCCCACGCTGGAACCGATTTTATGAACGCTTATTTTAAGCATAAAACCAAGCAACGATGTTGATCAGACCGCGCGATCAGTCCTCGTCATTATAGCGGCCATCCGCCATCTCTTTATAGCTTCGCATCGCTTTATTGCGGATCAAGCTCTCGCGCGGACTCAACCGTGTCGCCAAAGCCCGCAGCCGATCGGATTTCGACGTCTCAATGACAGCCGTGGTCCGGCTGGTCATGGCTGTGGCCGCCAACATGCCTTTTTCGGTCGATAAGGAGCGCTGCAAAGCATTCTGCAACAAGGCTTGCGGATCAAAGCCGGGCTTTGGCCCGCTTGCACTTTGCGGGGCTGGCGTCGTAACCGCCGCCTGCATGGCTGTACTGGTGGCTGGATTGGTAATTTGCATAACAGGAACCACGTATTGACAAAAATCTGCGAATCAGATTCTCCTGAAATGTTGCATAGATCGTGCCAATTTTGAGTCTGCGGGCTTAAGCACTCTATTTGCTTGATATTCAAGCATTTTATTTGTTTTCAAGACCCTCGGACAGCCTCATCCGCAAGGACTTTACTCGATTAAACCACATCAAACCTTGTGTTCGGCTTAGTGGAGTTTGAAAATTTTGCACAAATTCGTTGTATCGCGCAGCAAGATGGTCAACCGAACATCGATGGCATCGCGCTGAAACTCATAGCGGCGGACTAATTCTTTTTCCGCCCCCGAAGGTGCCACAGAGCCACTATTGAGCTTGAACCGGGCCACATCGAGATCATTGACCACTTCTTGACGATCAATCGAGGTCAAAACGACCATCAAAAGCTCTTCGGTCAGAATTTTAAGGCGGGTAATCTCATGGGCGGCCAATTTATCAATGCGCAACACAATGGCCTGATATTCAGTCAAGACGGCATCAAAATCACTATGGCGATCAATCTGTGAAAAGACATCATGCACGATTTGCAAAAAGCCCTTCAGGACAAAGCGCAAATCTTCGCCCGTCTTTAAGGGTCGCAAAATCTGCCGCAATTGATGCGTGTAATCGCTAAAAGCCAAGGCCAGCTTCAGATTACGCCGCCGACGCTCTGCCAAATCCTGATCAAGCTTCAGATAAGGGCCGAAATGACTGGCAACGGCGGCTTGTGCCCGCATCGCTGTTTGCGCCAGCGTATCTTGCGTTGGGTTATTCTGGGTTGGCGCATTCTGGGTTGATGTTGTGGAGGGAGTTAAACTCGCCGTCGAGGGGACGGGTTTGGCCACCACAGGGGCCGGTTCGGCATTTTTGGGCAGCATGCCGGGCAGCGTGTTAATCAACGCATCAAAGCTCCACCCCGCGGCAAAATGCCGCGTACGATCAAGCATGACGGAGGAAACAGACTCGACGAACGCCACAACAACCCCAAAACCACAAAAAACGAGACGCGCCCTTAAAAGGGCCAATTAAAACCTTGTTAACCATCTTTGGGAAAGACAGCAAGTGCAAGGCTCATACGCG